>JAXHSZ010000315.1:0-5573 GCA_034190725.1 Thermodesulfobacteriota bacterium | reverse complement strand
ATACCATAAAAATCAGGTTCATTGCAGCAAGGCTTAATGCCGTAGCCACAGCGGCGCCTATTATCCCGAACCATTGTATGAGAAGCACATTCATGACAATGTTTCCTATTGCTACGCATGTTGTTTAATGGGACGTTGTTGAAAATTATCACTTAATTCCCATAGTTCAATTACTCTCCAACTCTCCCACCTCATTTAAGGCAAGTTCCGACAAATCCATAGCCCCCGGTTATTAGCCAATTCCGGTAAGTAGGAGGGTCCTTTTCATCTTGTGATAATTGCTTACTTTTCAATCGCTTACGCAAGTTGGAACATACCTTTAAGAACAGAACGGTTCAGGAGGCGTAGGTTTTTTCTTTGCCCATATGTTCTCTTTCTCATCCGTTACTCTTCCATCTCCCTTTCAATGAATTCTTTTATCACACTTACAAAGTGCTTCGCTTCATCAAACCATGATTTAACTTCGTCGATATCAAACTGAACAAAATCAGCATAATCTCCCTTCTGACGACTATCAAATAACCTATTGAAAAGTTGCCCCAATTCTTTCGGTAGGATACCTGATCTTACAAAATTCTGCTGGAAAAGCGATCTCACCCCGCTGGGGGGATTTGAATGGGACGTTGTTGAAAGAATTGACTTATCATCCCTACCCTCCGACCCCTATATTTTCTTATTCTATTAAATAACAACCACCGAAAGCAACTCTGCTGATTTGGCAAGACTTTCATCAGCGGTAATTAACATCGAAACTGATTAATGAAGCCACTGTAAGGACTTTGGGGTCGCACCTTGAAATAAGAATTTATAGGTTAAAGGGGGATGGTTCTCTTTATTTTTCTTCCAGTCCTTTTGCCTCCCCACTTGCTCAATAAACTTAATGAACTTAAGTCAGTAAGATTTTCACTCTTCCTTCTCTATCCTTTTTGAAATAAATTCAAGAGCCTGATCTACATTTCGAACATTTGAATCTTCAACATTTTCGACTTTTTCAACGTGCTTATGATGAGGGAAGGTGGAAATATCTTTCCAATGACCAGCATTGTCCCACCTGATAAGCAAATTTCCTTCCTTATTTTGCCAATGATAAGCATACTTTCTGTTTCCATCCAGAAACAGGTAATCCTTTATGGCTAACTTAGAGTCGTCTTTTAAAGCCAGTTCCATCACCAGTTCATGAGCATTCTGAAGTCTATTAAATTTCCTTACCTGAAAGTCTCTTATTATGTGTCGATATTTTCTCAACAGGTTATAGAACACTATTTAGTTCCTCGAGTTTTTTATGCCAGAATCCAGCACCCTCTTTGGCAAACTTCCAGGCCATAAGATCATCTTCCTCACCGAAGTCCTCATCATTTACTTTATTAGAAATCTTTTTTTCAAACTCTCCATATTCCATTCCATATTTTTTCTCAAAACGCTGACACTCTTCGGAAAATTCAGCATATCTTGCGGAAACGGAGAGGATCGTAAGGTCAATTGCGGCCTCTCTTTCATCATGGTAGTTCAATGCCTTTAATGTTTGGTCTAAGAATTTTTTTTTCTCAAATTTTGAAGTTTGTCGAGTAGACATCTTTTATAACCTCCTTTCTAGGAGAGCCTGGGGCATAATCGCTCAAACAAGAAAAATTGATGGGGACGTTGTTGAAAATTATCACTTAATTACAGTGTTTCAATTTCTCTTGTTCCCCCACCTCTTTCACAACTCTTTCCTTAATATTCTTACTCAATCGAAACCCTTGGTTACTTAAATCCGGCTCTCGTCTCTACATTCCTTACTTTCTTCTGTAAGATAGGAAGAGCAACCATTTCCTCTATGAAGCAGGACACTACTACATAGTGTTCAACAAAAGCGGCTATTTCCTATTATTTTCCGACTTCCTACATACTTCAACAATCACTTAAAGAGAAACCTCCAATTTTTTCAGACGTCTTTCAACATCCTCATATTTGTTCTCTAAAGTGGTTATTCTGCGGTCAAGTTCGGTATATGAAAATTTTATAGCTACCTTTATATCACCATGGGCCTCCCTATTTTCTTTTCTGAAATCATTTATTTCTCTTTCAAATTTATCATTAAGATTAACCACCCCTTCGGCTACAAGCTTTATCTCATCCCTTAAGCCTTCTGCTACTACACTGAAATGTCTCTTAATATCTTCTACTTGTTTATTTTCCATCTAAACTTCTCTCCTTTAAAGGTTAAACGGCTCAAAGAACTTGAAGAGGTCGTTGCCACTCTCCGGAAGGGGTACGTTTTTATGAATTGATGGGACGTTGTTGAAAACTTTCACTTCATACTCATCAGTTAACAGAAAAAAGAATAGGAAATTTGCATATTCTGTCGTGAGTTTTTTATGTATATTACTATTCCTTTCTGGAATCCCATAGACGAAGAACTTTATTCCCATGTTTCAATTACTCTACATCACTCTCCAATTCATCAATAACAATGCTCTCTATTTTGTCTAGAACCTCAATAAGCGTAATCCGTTTACTTTCTTGTACACCATCCGGCAGATGAATATTGGTAAGGAAATGTCTTCAAGTCTCTATGGTGTGGTGCATTATCCCAGCGGAATATCAGATTGTTGTCAATGTCCATATAATGGAATCTGTAAGATCTATATTCTCCCAATAGAATTTCTTTAAAGTGAAACACAGAACCATCTTTGAAGGTTATACTCCCGCTGATAATCCCAGCATCAGCATCTTCATCGTTTTCGTTGTTCATACTGATTCGTTCTGTTAACCATTCTAACTTTTCTATCCTGTTTTTAATCCTCTTGAAATAGCGAATGGTCACAAGATGCGTATTCCGCTGAAAGTTTCCATCTAATCCGTTTTTTATTCAATTCTGCCCTTAAACTGTTTTAATAAATTTTTCATCAAAGTATAGTACTCTTGGATTCTGCTATAAATGAGTTTGGCTACCCCCTCTTTGTATGTATGAGAAGTGTCATTTCTTCTGTCAGTCATCTCAAGGCATTTCACAGTTTCTTCTTCAGTTAAAAATCCCAATGAAAAAATCTCCCTATAACACCCCTTGGGGGAATTTGAGATGATGCCTTCTTTCACCTTAAGGTATTCTTTTAAAAATTTCCATGTTGCCTCAAAAGTATATTCAAACCGCTGGATCGTAGCATCTCTTACGATAATTGAAAATGGCTCTTTCAAGATTTCTCCCAAAGTTTTCAAGGACCGCAAGGCATCGTTGTATTTTATTTCCAATCTTTCCATATCACGGCCTCTTTTAGGGCTTCTTGCCTAAATTCCTCTGAGACTTCCGACAAATTTACAATTTCAACTATATATGGAATATTCAGTTCTTCAATTTTTTCCTGAAGAAGTGTAATTTTCCCCCTGTCCAACTCTCCGGCGGGGATAATACCAATGTCCACATCAGAGAAAACGGAATTCTCTCCTCTCGCCCTTGACCCAAAGAGTACGATCTTTACTTTATCATGTCGAAAAAATTCGACTGTCGACTTTCTCAGTTTAACAATATACTTGTTTTCTGCCACCTCTTTGCTGTTCATCATAAATTGAAAAATACGTTTTTTAAACCTTTACTTTATTCTTATCTGTTTGTCCTCATCGAGAAATGCCTTTTCCACAATCTCTGCCCTGACTGTGTGTAGCCGTACGGATACAGTTCAGACTCATATGTAAGGACACATTACAATGTGGATGTATTCCTGTGTTTAAAATCTTCGTCTTCCTTGACTTTGTAAAAAATATCTCATTTTCGTAAAGACACTACTTATAGTATTGTAAACCTCTCAATGGCCGGCTTTACTGAAACCAGGCATAAATGGCAAAGTCCATATTTTCAGCCGACGCCACACAAATACCATAAAAATCAGGTTCATTGCAGCAAGGCTTAATGCCGTAGCCACAGCGGCGCCTATTATCCCGAACCATTGTATGAGAAGCACATTCATGACAATGTTTCCTATTGCTACGCATGTGATACTATTGCGCAGTAATCTTTCATATCCACTCATCATGAGCAGATACCCAACGGAACCAGTAGCCACATTTATAAACTGCCCCAGTGAAAGGATCAAAAGGACTGATGAACCGTCTTTGAATTGAGATCCGAACAATCCCATTACCCATTCGGGAAATAGAGCGAAAAACAACAGGACAGGGCCGGCCATCAAAGTCATGAGCTTTGCTGAGTTTCTCGCTGTGTATCCAAGTGCTTCCATGTCTCCCTGACCATAGAGTGCTGCAAATTTGGGAGCAGCAATACTGTTAACAGCGATCAAAACGAAGCTTGTGAGCATTGCAGTACGGCATGCTATATTAAAAATCCCCACATCTGCATTGCTCCCGTAGACACCCAGGGCAAAGCTTGCAGTCCAGTTGATCACGATGTGCATTAAAGTAACAAAGAAAAGGGGGACACTCGTTTTCATCAGGTCATGTGTCTTAAAGCTCCATGTAATACCTTTCAGTTGCGGTGTTGCGCGGCGCCAAGAAGCATAACCGATCAATACTGTAATAATGGCAGCAAAAACATAGGCAAGAACGGCACCTGTGACACCTAAAATTTTGCAAAGTACATAAAGCATTAATAAAGACAAGGCCGGCACCCACACACCCTGAACCAGTTGAGAATCGCGAATTCTTTTCAGACCTTTTAATGCCTCAGCGTGAAGCATGAGCAAAGTTATGGGGATAATTGCCAAGGACATCCATCTCATTGGATCTGTCAGCTCTGGTTTGGAAAATACACCAAGGGCCAAAAATGGTGCTCCTGAAAACATGATGAGTGAAGAAAGCCCCGAAGCTGTTAAAGCAAAAACCATTCCTTTTCTATAGACACCCTTTACTGCGACCCAATCCCCAATGGCGGCATTAGACGCAATGAATCGCAAGAGTGTGTTATCAAGTCCCATTCGGCCAAACACTGTGGCTATCATTGTAATGGTCAGAGCCAAGTAGTAGATACCCGCTCCCTCTGCGCCCAAAATTCTGGCCAATACAACATTAAAACTAAATGACAATCCAGCGCCAATCACTTTTAAGGTAAAGGCTATTGACGCTCCATTTAATACCTCCTGCATATGAGGATCTAATGTGTTGATAAAAGGGATTTTCATTATTAAAAATATTGGAATTTGTACATTGAAAGAATTGTCTCAAAGAGGAAAATTACAATTCGTGTAATACTTCACTGTTTGAGCAGCGTTGGCAATTCATAGAAGCGTTTTACGGAAATTGTCATCATAACTTTTGAAGTAATAACATAATAATGTAGTGTAAGTCAAATATATCCCTGTGTTTTTCGTAACACAGCTGTTTGTTTGTACGATCATGATATTCTTTTCTGAAAAAATCATATTGTCTTTATTTTGTCACAACAATTGACCTTCATTAAAATAGACATTATTTTTATATGAATGTGCAGATTAAAAGGAGGAAACTCGTATCATGTGGAAATTGTCATGACCTGTGTAAACTTCACGAATCGTTAACTGGTGCCTCTCTATCAATAAGGACATATGTCAGGTATTCATCCCTCTAGATGTCCCTTATTCGCAATTGTGACATATGATTCGCCA
>JAXHSZ010000314.1:0-10601 GCA_034190725.1 Thermodesulfobacteriota bacterium | reverse complement strand
GGGTAAAACCCGTAACCGCAGGAAAAAAGATGGCAAAGAGAATCCAGAAATCAGGTGCGGAAGGGGATGGTGTCCAGTTTTGGGTCAAAATCGCGTTATCCCATTTCACAAAGCCACCGATAAAAAAGGATATAAGAGAGGTGGCAAGACAGGCCATAATTACATACTGAAAACGAGTGGCCCAGTCTGCGCCTATCCAGGCAAAAACAAAAAGAAATGCCACGGCAAGAGCAGCGACGATTTGAGGAAACACCTTTGTGGATTGAGGGATGATTCCAGCCAATGCTTCGCCAAAACCCATGCAATAAAAGGCAATGGAAACGGACTGAGCTAAAAAGAGAACAACACCGATGGCTCCCCCAAATTCCACGCCAAGGGTGCGGGAGATCAGATAATAGTCGCCGCCCCTCTTTACTTTCAAGTTTGTGGAGATCGCAGCGAGGGAGAAGCTGGTCAGGATCGATATGGCATTGGCCAGTACGATGATAATCAATGCTCGAAATAGGCCCGCATTTCCAACCACATAGCCCAATCTAAGAAAAAGGATGATGCCAAGGATAGTAAGGACACTGGGTGTGAATACCCCGGAAAAGGTTCCAAGGGTACCCTGGTATGCGTCCCCTGAATTCTGTTTTGCGTTATTTTCTTTTGGCATGATACTTTCTTTTTGACAAATGACTCTTTGCATCCAATTGTTTGCGTCCTGGATGCACACTAGGTATAAATCTGGCCGGCTACAGATTCTATTGCTTTTTTCACCGATCCCTCATCCCCCAGATAGTAATGTCTCACGGTTTTGAAATCCGAGTCTAATTCATACACCAGAGGTATTCCTGTCGGGATATTGAGATCAGGGATATCTTCGTCGGAGATGTCATCCAGGTATTTTACCAGGGCTCGGAGACTATTGCCATGGGCCACGATAATGACTTTTGCTCCATCTTTTATTTGAGGAAGGATAATCCCTTGCCAGTAAGGCAGTACACGTTGAAGGGTCTCTTTCAGGGATTCTCCTTGGGGATATTCATCTTCTCCCAGTTCACCGTATCGCAGGTCTCTTTTTAGATGGATAAAAGCAGTTTCAGTCAGGGCAGGAGGTGGTGTGTCATACTCCCGCCGCCATTTTTTCACCTGCTCTATCCCGTATTTTTCAGCTGTATCTTTCTTGTTGAGCCCCTGGAGAGAACCGTAATGTCGCTCGTTCAGGCGCCATGATCTGTAGACGGGTATCCACATAAGGTCCAGCTCATCCAGCACGATCCATAGAGTCCTGATAGCCCTCTTGAGCACCGAAGTATAAGCCGTATCAAACGTATATCCTTCGGAATGAAGGAGTTTTCCCGCATTGCGTGCCTCCTGGATGCCCTTTTCCGAAAGATCGATATCCACCCATCCCGCGAATCTGTTTTCGAGATTCCATATGCTCTCTCCATGTCGAAGCAAGACCAACTTTCGTGTCTTCACATTCCGCTTGTTCTTCATGATATACCCTCAATGTGTCTTCCATGCTTATATTCTGAAGCATGAAGGCATGGACAAGATGATACATTCAAACGACTTCCTCAGGGATTATCTCATCCTCCTTGTTGAGATACATATTCAGCCAATTCCAACAGACGTTTTGAATACCCGAATTCATTATCGTACCATACAAGCACTTTGACGACCCTGTTCATCAGAACACGCGTGGAAACGCCGTCAACGATGCCTGAATGAGGATTCCCGACAATATCGGCTGAAACGATTTCATCGTCGGTATAATCCAATATGCTTTTCATGCCCCCTTGGACAGCCTCTTTGAAGGCATTATTCACGGACTCAACGGAGACATCCTTTTTCAGATGTGCCACAATATCCGTTATTGCCCCGTCCGGGACAGGGGCTCTCACGGCAATTGCATCCATCTTGCCTTTGAGCTCCGGAATAACCGAAACGGTCGCTTTGGCAGCTCCTGTTGAGGTAGGGATCAAAGAAACGGCCGCGGCACGTCCTCTTCGGAACTTGCGGGCGGCTCGATCCACAAGCGCCTGGCTTGCGGTATACGCATGGATGGTGGTGGCCATGATATACTCAACACCGAAAGCGTCATTGAGCACCTTTACTGCAGGTGCCAACGAGTTTGTGGTGCATGATGCATTTGATATAATATGATGCATATCCGAGTCAAAAATATCGTGATTGACGCCCATGACTATGGTGATGTCCGCACTTTCTGAAGGAGCGCTGATAATCACCCGAGATGCCCCTGCGTTCAAATGTCTTGCGGCTTCTTCCCGTCTTCTGAAAAGACCCGTACACTCCAGAACAATATCCACGTTGTTGGATTTCCAGGGGAGTTTTTCAGGGTCCTTTTCATTGAACATGAGAATCCTGTAAGATCCGATAAGAAGGGAATTGGAATTCGTTTCAAATGAAAAAGGAACCTTTCCGTGCACGGAATCGTATTTCAAAAGATATGAGAGTTGATCCATGGGCGTCAGGTCGTTGACTGCGACAATCCGGACATTCTCAAGGGAATCCGACAGAAAATGTCTCAGGACCAGACGACCGATACGGCCCAGACCGTTGATTGCTATTCGCTGCATATTCTTTTCTCCTTCCATTCTTTTTGTGTTGAAAATGGATATTGTGTTGTACGAATGCATCTCAAAGAGACAGAGTTTCTCATTACTCCGTCTCCTTTCGAAGTTTATCAAGCCCGATGTTTGACCCTAGTAAGATCAAGATATCGCTGTCTTTTATCACGGATTGACCCTTGGGTACAAGATTCATATGCTCAGGAACAAGTTCCTTGATGGCAATAACCTGAACACCGTATCTATTTATGAGATCCAGTTCACTGAGTTTCTTGCCCGCAAACTCCTTTGGCGGGACCAGCTCTATGATGCTATACCCCTCAAGAAAAGGGAGATAGTCCAGCATGTTAGGGTTGTGTAGCTTCTCAGCCAGAGACACGGCGATATCCTTTTCCGGGAAGAATATCTCGGAAGCCCCGATTTTTAAGAGTATTCGGCCGTGAGGTTCACTTACTGCCTTTGCATAAATCTTTTTCACTCCTATATCCTTCAGGTTGAGTGTGGTCAGAATTGAGTCACTCAAAACCGAACCGATACAGACCACTGCCGCATCCATCTCCTTTATCTCAAGAGCCTCCAAGGTTTTACGGTTTGTCGTGTCAGCCACCACTGCCTGGCTTACCGCGTCTTTGATTTCCTGAATACGTGCGGGATCTCTATCCATGGCCAGCACATCGTATCCTTTCTCGTAAAGGCGGGTGGCAAGATAATACCCGAAATTTCCGATTCCTATTACTGCGAACTGTTTCATGTCTCTCATCATCCTATCATAATGCCTTCTTCGGCATAGTAATACTGAGCTGCCTTCCTCCTGCTCAATGCGATGACAATCAATAAGGGGCCAAGTCGTCCTGCAAACATGACAAATGTGATGATAAGTTTACCCCATATGCTCAATTGACTCGTGATTCCTGTTGAGAGTCCTACTGTGCCGAAAGCGCTCACAACTTCGAAAAGGATTTCCAGAAATTTCCCTCTGCTCACATCGTGTGAGATGCCGCCCAGTTCAGTCATCAAAAGAACCATAGTTGCAATGATCACAACGACTATGCTGATCAGGGCGACACTCACGGCCTTGCTTGTGCTCTCATCGGAAATTGTGCGTTTGAATACCTGAGGACGTTGATGGCCGAGAACCCTGGAGCTTACAAGAAATGTTATAGCAGCCATGGTGGTTGTCTTGATTCCGCCGCCGCATGAACCTGGTGAAGCTCCGATTACCATAAGCAATATGAGCACAAAAAGGGTCTCGTTGGACAATAACTCTATTGGCAATGTGTTGAATCCCGCTGTCCTGGCGGTAACGGATTGAAAAAGACAGGCCAGGAACCGATCGGGTATGCTGAGAGGTTTCAAGGTGTTATTCCATTCCATGCCGATAATGAGAATACTTCCTACGATAATCAGGAGAAGGCTGGCGGAAAGAACTATTTTTGAGTGGAGGCTGAGACGCGACCATATCCGGTTTTTTAAGTAAACTTTTTTCCGGAGTTCATGAAGCACCAGAAACCCGATGCCACCACAAAAAATAAGAAAAATGATAACAATATTCAACACCCAATTCGTCTGATATCCGACAAAGCTGTCTGAAAAGAGGGAGAATCCTGCATTGCAAAAGGCGCTGACGGAATGGAACGCCGCCATGTATATGGCATCAGACAATTCCATTTGCCATATGAAACACATCAACATGATCAAGACTCCTATCCCCTCAATGGCTAAGGTGAAAAGGATGACGTCCCGCAAAATGGATGGAAGGGTCATTTCACCGGCACTGGTGAAAGTGTCACGGAGAAGCACCCGCCTGACCAGGCTGGGTCGTCTTCCCGCCAACATGAGAAAAAATGTCGACAGGAACATAATGCCCAGACCGCCTGCCTGAATGAGCGCGAAAATGACGATTTGTCCAAACAGGCTGAAGGTCTCTCCGGTATCTACGACTGTAAGTCCCGTAACACAACTCGCAGATGTGGACGTAAACAAGGCATCAACAAATTTAAGGCTTTCATGTCTTGTCGCTCCAGGGAGCATGAGCAAAAAAGAGCCTATAAGAATAAGGGACGCAAAGCCCAAAACAGCAATCCGCTCAGGTGACTGAAAGAGTGACGTTCGAAGTCGCGTGAAAACCTTGTCACATAAACCGATAAAAAGGGTCATCTCTTTACCTGTTTAAAACTCAAGGTCTTCCTCTACAAAACATTGACGACATTGTTTTGCGTTCCGAAACAGTTGACACATACCTCTCTGTTCAGGGGATCTTCATGCCATTCGCCGTCAACCAGAAACTTGTATTCATATCGCCCGGGTTCAAGCATCACTGTCTTTTTCCATATCCCATCCGTACCCGCCTTCATGGCGTGTTTTTTCGGATTCCATTTGTTGAAATCACCCATCAAAATAACTTCTTGCGCAGAGAGCGCTTCCAGTGTAAATGTGATTCGGCGCTTTTTTGCTTTAACTTCTTGTCCTTTTGTCATCGTTATCCTCCTTTTTCACAATCTCCGCCCTGAGCCTCGGCAGACTTTCAGGATAATTTTTCTGAACGAACCCTATGAGTTTCTCTCTGACTTCACAACGCAACCCCCATGCATTGGAAGCATCCGCAGCACTCATCAAGGCGCGAAGCTCAACGGTTCTCTCCATTGCGTTGGTCACCTGGAGTACACATACCCGTCGGTCCCACAAAGCCGAACCCTCAAGGATTCGACTCAATTCCTCACGAATGGACTGTATAGGCACCGTATAATCCACATACAGAAAGACGGTGCCCAGTATTTCAGCCGAGGTCCGTGTCCAGTTTTGAAACGGTTTTTCTATGAAGTAGGTTATGGGCAAGACAAGGCGTCGTTGATCCCAGATTCTCACAACCACGTAGGTGAGGGTGATCTCTTCGATTCGTCCCCATTCATTCTCTACAATAACCACATCGTCTATTCTTATGGGTTGAGTGATTGCAATCTGGAGACCGGCAAAGAGCGTGCCTATGGAACGTTGAGCGGCAAAACCCACAATGATCCCGATGACCCCGGCAGAAGCCAAAATAGTCGTTCCGAACTGGCGAAGCTTGTCGAATGTGGTGAGAATAACGGACAGAGTCAGAATGCCGATCACAATAACGGCCGCTCTCTTGAAAAACTGAATTTGTGTATGTATTCTCCTCGCCCTGAGATTATCGGTGACATCAATTCGATATTGATTGAGAATAATATCTTCAATAACAAAAGTAATCTGAATGAGGAGCCATGCCAGGGATATGATCAGAGCAAGGTTTATCGTCTGTTTGATAACGGAAAGAAGCACAGGCGATATTGTGAGCATCGGCAGTGCAATTCTCAGGATAATGATAGGAATGATCACCCTGGACGGTTTGCGGCAGTGCTTTATAAAAGAGTCGTCCAGAAGTGAACGGGTTCTGAGCAATACCCGTTCGATGCTTTTGGAGAGTACAAAATGAATAAAGAGGCCGAGCAGTACGGCTCCCCCAATGAGAACTCCTGATGAAGCCAAGGGGTTCCAATGTTCAAACAATCCTTCCATAACGCCCTCCTTATGCCTTCAAAGGATTTTCAAGCTTCTCTGTCCCTGAAAAGTGAGTTTTATTTTACCGAGCAACTCCGAGAAGGAGTGTTTTACTCACCTTCCCATATGTTTGTACTGTATGTCTTCCCAGGATTTCTTCTGGATTTCTTTCAGCAAAATCCGATTGACTGGTTCCCTCAATGCGGCGCCTTCCGGCAGGGCGATGGCGTAATTTTGCCGGGAAAAAGTAACTGGAAGAATCTCAACCTTGCCCTTAAACTCTTTGTTGACCAGATAACGAAGGAAAGGTGAGTCATACACCACTGCATCGGTCTTCTCATTAACAAGGGAGCGAAGACATTCAGCCGGGGTCTTGTAGGTTTGATAGGAAATGAGATTGTCACGCAGGTAAGCTTCGCTGGACGAGTGTGGAATGGTGCCGACACGAACGTTTGAGAGGTGTTCCGGCCCCTGAATCGGGGATTTAAGATGTGTTACGGTAAGAGTTGCGGTAATTGCGGCGGTAAAACTCGATATGATAATAATGCCCGAAAACATCCAGACAATAGCAAGAATTCGTCCGCCGGGGGTGATGGGAGCTTTATCCCCATACCCGACTGTTGTGAGAGTAACGGCGGACCACCAGAACCCGGACCAGATTCCTTTGGGGAGGCTTCCTCCGAACTGTACGGAATTTCGCTTTCTTTCAAACCACCATACGAAGATGCCGACCACTAATAACACAACGATAAGGGTAAGGGCCAATTTCAGGAATGTGAAAGAAAAGAACCGGTGTACAACGGAGAGCCACGGATTTCCTGCTTGTGATGCAATCGCTATGCTGAGGCCTGTCGTATAATATGGATGAGTAAAATCGAGGATTTTCTCCCGCTCGGGAGTGATAGACAAGGCTGCGATCGCCGCATCGAATGTGCCTTGGGAAACCCCGTCTATCAAGCCTTTTAAATCCGTCTCTTTGAATTCATATCTCAGTCCCAACTCATCTGCAATCTGCCGCCAGAGGTCGATACTGATCCCCTCCCAATCGCCGTTTATTGTCTTCATGGCAAACGGAAGCGCTTCCTTTGTTCCCACAATGAGCTTTTTCTGTGTGGACGTATGCATCTCTCCTTTGATATGTCCCGGGATCACAAGAAGAAACGAAACAATACATAAAGCAGCTTGCATCATAAGCTTCATTTGTATTTTCATGGGGTTTTCCCCTTTCTCCATAGTATATATATGAAGAACTTGTCCGAAAAGAAAGACGGTTCAATTTAAACCTTTTGTCTTTCTTGAGTTTGTGATAACTATCTGGTTTTCATTCAGACACTAAATCAAGATGTCAGGAGCGAAAATAAAAGACACTCCTACGGATTGTATGTGACCGTATTTTTGATAAGTTGCATCCTTCACAAGCAGGCAACTCCGGTGGAATGTCTAAAGCACATCCTTATTGCTCTGCTCCACGGCACGATCGATCTCAGCCTTCAACTGAGGAGGTAAACCCGGGATATCAACATTCAAGAAACCCCGAACAATCGTTGAGGTGGCCTCATCTTCACTGAGACCCCGTGACATGAGATAGAGTATCTCTTCTTGAGCGATCTTGCCCACCGCTGCTTCATGAGACATTTCCACGCCATCTGCCTTGCCTTCCAGTTCAGGAATGGCATCTATTGAACCTCCGTTGAGAATGAGACCCTTACATTCCAAATGTGCCTTTATCCCTGGAAGCTCTCCCACCATTCTTCCGCGGGCAATGATCTCTCCGCCATTGGTAATGGCCCGAGAGACAATCTCGGCCCGAGTATCGGAGGCCCTTAAATGGACTGCGCTTCCCACATCCATTCGTGAACCGGGACTTCCCACGAGAAGGCTGTAAAAACGTGCGACAGCTCCTCTCCCCTCCAGATATGCAACGGGATACATCTGCAGAGAGCTTACCGGCCGCATGGATATATAGTTACTGAGAAAGAGGCCGCCTTCTTCAACGCGCCCCACTGATCTGGGCCGAACCATCATCTCCTCAGCCCAGTAATGAATCATGGTAAAACTCAATTTGGCGTTCTTCTTCACATAGAATTCGGATATGCCCACATGGAGCCCTTTTCTCAGATGGGAGGCTGTTGCGCAACCTGTGATGACATGTAGCTCGGATCCTTCTTCGGCAATCACAATGTTATGGACATTCTGTCCCAACCCTTCTTTTTCCAGATAGAGACATGCCTGGACCGGATAGATGACTTTGCTTCCCGGCAGGGATCGAATCACATATCCATTGTGCAGTTCCAGATGTGCCCTGGCCGTATATTTATCCGTATCTACATCGATAAGCTTCCAGTAATGCTCCTTGACCCAGTCATACTGCTCAAGAGCCTCCTTGATAGGAATCACCTCGACATTCTTTTCTTTAGAACGGGCATGGAGTACGGAAGAATCTTTCTGAATAAAAGTTCCTGATCTCCCTTTTTCCTCAATGTCCATGCCGGACAGAATCATTCTGTTTCTGTCCGGCTCCGATAAGGTACTGAGTTCATCGAGATATTCATGTTGAACAGGTTTCGATCCATATAAAACCAGGTCGATGTCCTCACCAAGAGTCGCCTTCCTGTTCTGCGCTTGTCTTGCTCTTTCATCTAGGTTGCGCATCGCAGACACTCCTCATACCCCACTTTGCTGATGCACCTGAATATCTCAATGGGATTACTCATACACGTCAGGACGCCGTCATAGAGAACCTGGCCTTTGTCCGCCGTCATGTAATCAAGAATAAATCCGGTATGGGTGATAATCAACCCCATCTTGGTGCGTTCATCTCTTAATTCCTGCTGTGATTTATTCGGGTGTACCTGAAAATCTCTCTTGAGGAGCCTGTTGATGGTCTTTCCTATAAGGGAGATGTTCTCCAGGTCCACACCTGACTCGGGTTCGTCAAAGAGTATAAGGTCCGCATCCTGTGCCATCAATTGGAGGAGTTCGGACCGCTTGATCTCACCGCCGGAAAATCCGTCGTTGATATCCCTCTCCAAGAAATCAGAGAAATTAACCTGAGAGGCAAGGGTCTCGATATCAACTTCTTTTCTGCTGCATATTTCCACCATCTGCCTTGTCTTTACTCCGTGAATGGTAGGGGGCCGCTGATATGACATGCCGATCCCTCTCATGGAACGTTCATTGACGGGAAGGTCTGTAATATCCTCACCATAGAAAAAAATTTTGCCGCTTACTACACTGTACTGAGGATACCCCATGATAGTCATCAGAAGGGTTGTCTTCCCGGATCCGTTGGGTCCGAAAAGGATATGGGTCTCTCCCGGTTTGATTTCCAGATCTATATGTTTCAGGATTGTCTTGTCCCCGAGTTTGACCTGCAAATCCACAATCTGTAACATATCTTTCCTCCAGGCTCAAAGCCCATTCTTCCCTATAAAAAATCACTCCGGCAGACCTCTTGAAGGCGTTTTATCTCAGGACGGTCATCAAGAAGACCATCACAAAAAGCGCCACGGTCTCGATGACTCCCAGCACCATAATATAATTCCCGAATCCCTTTTCCGTCTCTGCCAGTGCGTCCGAGGCCAATGCACCCGCTCTTCCCTGAAGCCATGCGGAGAGTCCCATTGCCAGGCCTCCCATGAGACCGGAAGAGAATTTTGCGCCGGCAGAGACCGTATCAGGGGCGGCGTTGATTGCATTCATAAGAATCATCCCGTATATGGTCTGAGAAAGGGGTGCGCCCACAAAGGCAATCAGGATAAATGGGGCGGCCTTGTTGTTTAAAAAACATTTTTTCCAGGCCCCCAAGGCTCCCATACCTGCTGCACCTGTTCCAAGTGCGGAACCCCCAGCGGCAAGACATAAAGCCAATGCAAAACCAGCATCTCCTAAATTTCCCATGAAATGATCTCCTTATTCTTTTCTACTGAATGAGTGCGATCCAGTGTTCTACAGGTGGGACAGAAATTCATTATAGTCTTTTTTACTCCTTCATCACCTTGAATGGACGAAAGGGAATCCCCGACCATTCAATATTCAGGTGTCTTGAAAATTCCAGGAGGTTCAACCTGATGCCATGGACAAGAACAGCCATCGCCGCCAGCATGATATTAATGGTATGGCCGAATATCAGTATGAAGACGGCAATCATGATCGACACCGCGCCTTCAAACCCTGCGTCGGCGGCCATATTATTGAAAGCTACGGCCACCTCTTTTGTGGCCAATCCCACGGCAAAGAGTCGTATATATGAGACCAGGTCGGAAAGGCTTCCGATTCCAGTGAGAGCATTGATGGGGAGATCGGTCAGACCTTTCACGAATCCTCTGATGAGACCGTCTTTCCCTTGTGATCCGAAAAGAACCACCAAACTCATCCCTGCAATCGTCAGAGAGAGTCCAAGTGGATTCATCTCTTCACTGAGAACAAGAAATCGTGCAATCCAGTAGATCCCCCACACCAGGGCCATCCAACCCAGCTCTGAAAGAAACGACAGAGAAGGGTAGT
>JAXHSZ010000313.1:0-6213 GCA_034190725.1 Thermodesulfobacteriota bacterium | reverse complement strand
GCTCAATGTCGGAAACAACACGTGGTTACAACCAATAGAAGGAAGGAGACTGGATTTATGAGATTGATAAAGATATTTTGGAAGTCTGAGTGCCCCAAGTGCCCTGCTGCAAAAGATGTGGGAAATATATTGAAGAAAGAAGGCGTCCATGTCATTCATTACAATCTGGATACTGTGGATGGGTTGGCGGAAGGTGCCTACTATAGTGTCATGTCCACCCCCACCTTGATCATAGAAGACAACGAAGAAAACCCCATCGCAGATTTTCGAGGTACCGTCCCCTCGCTTCAGGAAGTGAGAAAACTCATAAACCAGTACCAACAATAATTTTTTACAAAAACCTTTTGGGAGGGATCTCAGGATATGGAAACACAGAACATACATCACAGGCAAAGAATCCTGGTGGTAGACGACGAAAAAGGTGTCAGGGAAATGATCCAGAGCTTTCTCACCACTGAAGGCTATTTGGTCACCACAGCCGAGGACGGGATCGATGCCTTGGGGAAACTACAAGATGATTCCTATGATCTTCTGATCACCGATCTTGCTATGCCCAATATGGACGGATTGGAACTCATTGATTCTGTTTGCCGGAGAAGGCCTAAAATTAACTCCCTTATCATAACCGGGTCTCCCATTGAGAGTATACCAAAGTATGTTGAACAAAGAGGGGTTTTTGCCTGCATCTCAAAGCCGTTCCCATTGAATTATCTCTCTCAGATGGTTCGAAAAGGGCTGGATCGAACAAAACTCTGTTAATTATTTTTCAGCCTTTGCTATGAGTCGATTTCACCGCCTGCTCTAATCCTGCGTAACAGCACAGATCGATATTTTTATAAAAAGGTATGAGAAGATGTTCAATCATGTGAAAGGTTTCCTGGAGACATCATTTGTGGATTTTCCGGGAAAGATCGCCTCAGTGGTGTTTCTGTCCTCCTGTAACTTCCGCTGTCCTTACTGTCATAATCACAGCCTTGTCTTAAACCCTGAGAAATATGAGACGATCTCCATGGAATACATCCTAAGCCGTTTGAATAGATTTCAAGGATGGATTGACGGTGTCTGTATAACAGGCGGAGAACCCACTCTTCATTCTTCTCTTGCATTGTTTATCCGTGAACTCAAAGCCCAAAATCTTCTCATAAAGCTCGATACCAATGGGACAAACCCGATGGTATTAAGAAACCTGCTGAGCAACCAACTCATTGACTATGTTTCCATGGACGTGAAGGGCCCTTTGGATGAAAATCGATACTCCAGATGTGCCGGCGTTTCAGTCAATCTGGACGACATAAGAGACAGTATAGCCCTGTTAAAAGAAGGCACGATTCCATACGAGTTCAGGATTACGGTCGTTCCCTCTTTGCTCAGAGAAGAGGATATCATGGAATGGGCAGAGCAACTCGTCGGCGCACAAAAACTTACTTTGCAGAACTTCAATCCAACAAATCCCTTGGATCCCCAATTAAAGCATGAAATACCGTATAATGAAGAGTGGTTTGGAAAGTTGCAAGAGGAAGTTTCTCATATCCATCAGAGACTGTATAACTAGTGTCCATCCAAAAATGAGATATTTTTTGAAGGGTTAAGGAAGATCAAGATTGTAACAGCAGGAATACTTTGGGTATTCAGAGGATTAAAAATCTTTGAGTCACATTTTACCATAGAAACCCAAACACATGATTCATAACTAACCTCAAACGACATCCAAAAAGAGAAATAACTCACCACAATATTTTTGTCTTGACAAAAATCATCCTTTCCTTTTATAGTTTACCCCAAAACAACAGGCAATAGACTGGATTTCCATACCGTCAATCAACTCAACTCATTGGAGTTTGACCGGCTTGATTGCATCTTATCTCTTTCTTTAGCAGCTGAAGATGCATCGGTCTTCTTTTTATTCATCAACCCCATAAATGTGGATGGTGTGATACCCTGATTTCTGTCAGGACTTGAAAAGTCACCGGTAATGAGAAGAGACGGGGAACAACGAAATAGATAATGCCCAACTTTCTTAAAGCAGAAGTCGGAACAATGCCATCCTCAAATCAAGAAAGGAGATGTTATGTCTGAAATTCGTTTTGATGGGAGAGTAGCAATAGTAACAGGGGCCGGAAGGGGATTGGGAAAGAGTCATGCCCTTCTTTTGGCTTCCAGAGGAGCAAAAGTAGTCGTCAATGATCTGGGAGGAGCTGTTGATGGCGCAGGTGACGGATCCCAGACACCTGCCGAAGAAGTGGTGACAGAGATCAAAGCCGCTGGTGGGGAAGCCATAGCCGATTATAACGGTGTCCATACTGCAGAAGGTGGACAAGGGATCATAGAAACTGCAACAAAGAATTATGGAAAAGTGGACATCCTCATCAACAATGCCGGGATACTGAGGGACGTCTCATTTATAAAACAGACCGAAGATCAGTGGGATATGGTCCATAAGGTCCACTTATACGGTGCATACTATGTTACAAAGGCAGCTTGGCCCATAATGAAAGAAAACAAATACGGCCGCGTCATCATGACCACCTCTGCAGCAGGATTGTATGGCAACTTTGGGCAGACAAACTACTCCAGTGCCAAATTGGCGCTTGTCGGTTTCATGAATTCATTAAAGGCTGAGGGAGCAAAATATAATATTCTGGTAAATACAATTGCCCCAGGAGCTGTGTCAAGAATGACGGAATCAATTATGCCGAAAGAAGTCCTCGGTCTTATGAAGCCCGAATTGGTCTCTCCCGTGGTAGCTCTTATGTGTGCGGAAGACTTCAAAGAAACAGGTCTTGTGATAGCAGCGGGCGCAGGTCACTTTGCCAAAGTGCAGATCAGTGAGTCAAAAGGCGTCTATCTTGATCCCAACAGTGCGATAACCATCGAAGATGTTCAAGCAAAAATGCCGGATATCTCGAATATGGAAGGGGCAATTACAGTACAAAACGCTATGGATGGAGTAGGAAAGTTTTTCAAGAAAGGGTAACTTTCACTGTATTGGGCATGGAGGTATTAAAAATGCCTCCATGCCAAAGCAAAATATAACCGAAAAGGTGTTTGGGGATCGGTGAAGAAACCCGGTGGAATTTCATGGATGAAGGGGTCTTCTCCAATCGCCAAAGGCTCTTACAATACCGTTTTCCACATCGGCCTTATAGAGAATGCCATATTCCTGTCCTTTATGATCATCAGGGCCATACGTGATTGGACCGGTAAGTCCCCACGCATCATAATCCTTTATACTCTCCAAAGCCGTTACCAGAGCCTCATTGTCTAAGTCTCTTCCAGCTCGTTTCATCCCTTCCTTGAAAAGCATCCCCATTATCCAGCCGGCCGTGTAATATTTACTTCGGTATGGCTTTTCCGTACCAGGATGAAATTTTAAAGTTATATTTCTCATCCGCTCTACCCCAGAGATTTCTTCATACCAAGACCTGAGACAATTTACTCCCACATACCCCCTGGCTGCCTCTTTGGCCATCCTGACTGTGTCCAGATTTGTATCCGTAAGCGTACCCATAAAGCTTGTGTTCAAACCGAATTTCCTGGCTTCTCTCAAAAAGATGGCAGCAGGTGCGATTACATGTTGGAGTATTACATAATCAGGTTGATATCTCTTCATAGAAAGAACCTGAGATGTGGCTTCAAGAGAGCCCATATTTAATATCTCTTCATGAAGTTCAACTCCGTATATCTTTGCCTGCCTTCTTGCCTCTTTCATTCCCACCTTACCGAATTCTACATCAGGATATACGATTGCCATCTTTGGGTTTGTGGCTTTCTGATCGCTCATAGCATAATCGAAGAGTATCTTAATGCCATCCTGGTAGGTCAATGTAAAACCAAAAACATACCTTTTGAGAGGTTTTGCCATCGTCTCAGACCCGCTTAATGGTATTGTCACAACCTTTTCCTTTTTAATTCGGGGGAACAATGCTGTGGCTTCACCAGTAGATGTTGGCCCAAAAAATGTGAATACTTTATCTTTATAGATCAGTTTCTTGAATGCTGACAGTGCTCTGGGAATAGAATAGCCACTGTCCTCTGAAATCAACTTTACTTTTCGGCCGTTGATCCCACCGAGTTCATTTATGTGTCGAATATAATTTTGAATTCCTCTTGTAATTGACTGAGAATCCTGTGCTATAGGTCCTGTATCGGCAGTAATATGCCCCATTATTATCATATCATCTGCAATCCCTCTGTTTTCAGCCGAAGCTGCACTAAAATAGAATAAAATACATTGCAACATCAAGAAGATACAAATAATCTTTTTCATCTTTCCCCTCCTTTTTATCCCCAATACATCGGTGTATAGCACATAACAAACATTTTTGCTTCCTTGACCAGACAATAATTCAATCACAACAGTGCTTACACACACGTGTAACGATTCAGTATTGGACAAACCTACACACAATGAAATCAAAGAGAGTCCGATGAGAACAAGAACCGAGGTTGAGAAAATGCGGAGATCGTGAGGAATAAAAACAGGATACGCTACCAGTGCAATTATCTCTTGTGATCAAATGGTGTCCATCAAAAATGAGATATTTTCTACAAAGTCAAGGAAGACGAAATTTTAACCGCAGAAATACATTGAACAGCTCTATGCCCCTTCACCTGAGCCCGACACAGATAATTGTGGAAAAGCGCTATTTATGGATGGGCACTCAATAGAATCTATCCTCTATCATTCAATTTTTAAAGAAAGGAATCAATTTGGAGCTATGTAAATAGAAAGCTCTCACCAAGCTTCAATAACAGTCAAATTATATTCGTGTATTCCTTAAACGTCTGAGTGAGCGTTAAGAAGGAATTGGAAATGACCTCACAATTTTCATTTCTGAAACAACTAACAATGAAGAGAGTGCATTGAATAGAGAGGTACTCTTCTCTTTACGCCTACTTTAGCCGCGAATTTAAAACGGATTACAATTTGATTACTGCTTATACGACTCTTTTCTAAAAACTCCTCAGAAACTTGAAGCTCACAGCACGTTTCTTTCATGTATACCCTTGAAGCAAAGCGCCAGTGTTATTTTCCAAGCTTTTACAAAAAAGGAAGCATACCAATTATAAAGTTTGAAATCAAGTGAAAAAAAACTCTGTCCAACCAAAGATGAGCAAGGGAATCACAAGGATTTTTAGATACAACCAACTGGAATTCCAGGAGGATACCCTTATTGCTTGACTTCCTGGTTATTTTTTGAAAAGATATTTGCCATGACATATAATGTCTCAAAGGGGTCTATTGAGTGTCAGAACGAAACCCCATTTTATTCGGTGAAAATTCGAAATACGAAGCTTGAAATCCGAAACAATCCCAAAAACAGAAATGTCCAGATTACAAAACACAAAACGACAAAGTTACGATATGTTCGTTTGTAACCTTTCTCGGGGGCAGGGTTTATAGGTTTCGGGTTCAAGAGTGATCATAGTGACAATGAAGAGCTGTGTATAGAAGGCCTTGATATTGAAAAAGCTCTGATGATCGAGCGAAGAGAATATTGATCAGGAATGAGCCTGTGAATGATCAGGAGTTTGTTTAGAGTTTCAATATTCGGATTTTGTATGAATATGACCTTTCATACTGGCACTATTTAACAGAGGTAGCGATGCAAGTGGAAAGAGATTTTGAACCCATAGAACTGAATGGAATCAAGAGTTATCCACTGAAACAGAGACAGAGCAAGGTCACCATAAAAGAATTCGGACATACATATTCCAAAGGAAGCAGTTTCAGCCAATTCATTGACAGTCTGCCTGATGTTCTGGCCGCCAGGGACTTGAAAGAGGTGGCTTCCAATATCGTGACTGCCCATAAAGCCCACAACATAATCGTATTCGGCCTTGGTGCCCATGTCATAAAGGTAGGATTAAACCCTATTATTATAGATCTCATGGAAAGAGGAATAATAAATGCCATTGCTTTAAATGGAGCAGGGATCATTCATGATGCAGAGATCGCCATGATAGGGCAGACCTCGGAAGATGTAGGCAACAATTTGACTGAAGGATCATTTGGCATGGCTGAAGAGACCGCATTACTCATCAATGATGCTGTCTCAGAAGGTGTTGAATCAGGTTTGGGAATTGGGGAGTCCGTTGGAGAAAAATTACTCAACCTCGGTCTTCCTCACAACGATCTGAGTATCCTTGCATCCGGTGCCAAACTTAAAGTGCCTGTTACCGTACATATAGCTATAGGTACGGATATAGTTC
>JAXHSZ010000312.1:0-2557 GCA_034190725.1 Thermodesulfobacteriota bacterium | reverse complement strand
CTCCACCCGCAAGATACTCTACCATGCTCTTCACAATGACTGCGCCGTATTTCTCTACATAATTGAGAAGTCCCATGTTATAGATTGGTGGCACTCCAACCCAAAAGAGTCTTAAATTTTCGTCTTCAAGGGGACTCTCTTTTCTCTTCGCTTTCTCTTTCACCTCCGCGAGCAGCTTTTCATACAATTCAACTCCCAGTTTCGTTCCTGATAATTGAATAAGAGGATAGCACGCAGTGAAACCATCGACTGCACTCATAGGGCTTGGCACCGTCTGCCTGTAGTGATCTATTTCGTTCCAGAGTTCAACGAGCCTCTTGGACAGGCGAACTGTTTCTTTTAATTTGTCCATATCTACCTTGTATCCATACTTCTCCAGAAAATCCAGGGCCCCTTGCAACTGACCTTTGTAGTACTCAACAGCATAATCAGGGATATCTTTCCCCCATGTGTTTATGGGAGCATCGATGAAATAGTAAGGACAATCATAATAATCAGCAGCATACAGGAAGGACCTGGACTCTGACATACAAGGAAGATTAGATGCTATTATGATATCCGGGGGGACAAAAAATCTCTCAAGATACGATTCCCTTTCTGGAGCAATGGCGCATCCCAGAAAGCATCTGTGTGTACCACAAAGATCCCTGGAAAAACCCTCTTCTTCGGCAATCTGCATGTAATGTCCCGATAATTGTTTGGCACCTACCATAAGTGGCAGATGCTCAACATAGATGACCGGTGCTTCCAGAGCGTGAAATATCTCTCTCGGTGTCAGCCCAAAAGACCAAATTATGGGTTTCCCTTCCTCTTTGGCTGTCTTTATGCCCATGTAATAGGCCTTGATGGACTTGCTTATCTCTAGCGTCGTCTCTAGACTCTTCTTCCCTGGAGCAGTTACTTTAGTTGTCATATGGACCTCCACAATTATCCTTTTTTGCTTTCCAAAAGAGCTTCAATGAACGAATCAAGGTTGGCCTTTGATGTGGAGTCATCATATTCGCGTATGTCCAGGCCGTCCAAATCGAAGATTGTGGTCGGCACATGAAGTGCTTCATATACAGCATCTTTGACCAGTCTCATATACCCTGGGATCAGACCACAACTTCTCTTGACCACAGCAATGACGCCATCCACATGGAAATCTTCAACTGTCTTTGTGATAAAATCCACCATATTGTCGGATGTAGGATTTATTATATCAACAAGTGCTTTATAGGCAAGACTCTCAAGTGGTTTCTCAGGATCCATAACAGCAGGATCGTAAGCTCCACCTGCTAAATACTCCACCATGCTCTTCACAATGATAGCCCCGTATTTCTCAACATAGTTGAGAAGCCCCATATTGTAAACAGGAGGCACTCCCACCCATAGGAGTCTCAATTTTTCCTCATCAAGGACGCTCTCTTTTCTCTTTACTTTCTCTTTCATCTCTTCCAGTAACCTTTCGTAAAGCCTCACTCCAAGCTCAGTCCCAGGCAGTTGAATAAGAGGATAACAGGCTGTAAAACCATCAACCGAGCTTATGGGTGCAGGTACAGCCTTTCTGCATTCGTCTATCTCATTCCAGAGTTCAACGAGTCTCTTTGAACGGCGAACGGCATCTTTAAGCTTTTCCCAGTCAACGGTGAAGCCTTGTTCTTGCAGAAAATTCAAGACCCCCTTTAATTGATCAGCATAGTAATCAATTGCATATTCAGGAAGATCCTTTCCCCACGTGTTTATGGGCGCATCAATAAAATAATACGGGCAATCATAGTGTTCTGCCGCATACAAAAAGGATTTCGACTCAGACATGCAGGGAAGATTCGTGGCTATTATGATATCAGGTGGAACAAAGAATCTCTCAAGATACGATTCCCTCTCCTCTGCAACGGCACAACCCAAGAAACACCTGTGAAATGCGCATACATCTCTTGAAAATCCCTCTTCTTCAGCAATCTGCATGTAATGGCCTGAGAGCTGTTTTGCCCCAAGAACGAGCGGTAGATGCTCCAAATAGATAACAGGAGCATCTATGGCATGAAAGATCTCTCTGGGTGTCAGTCCATAGGACCAGATGACCGGTTTTCCCTCTTCCTTTGCTAATTTTACCCCCCCGTAATAGGCCTTAATAGCCTTGCTAATCTCCAAAGAAGTCTCTAAGCTCTTTCTTCCCGGAGCAGTTACTTTGGTCGTCATATTTCACCTCCTCAGATCAGTTGTTTCAGGAACTTCTTGTAAAGAATGATTCAAAGCCCATCTGAAGAAACCAAAATCACATTAACATTCTCAAAGAACACTTTCCAGTGACAACATTTTTAATTGAGTGTGTTAACAAATCTTCTCGTTTGCAGGGCTTGTATGAGTTATTGTTTTAATACTTAAAGATAATATGTAATACAAAAACCATACCAAACTTCATCATTCAATGTAATAAAGATATGGTATGAGCTCGCGCGCATCTATATTTTGCAATATTAGCATGATCTCCTGTTAAAATTTTTAGAAAAAGTGAATTCATCTCTTTTCAGCCTGATACTCATAGAAATGGAAAGCCCTGAATCCTCCTTTTTAT
>JAXHSZ010000311.1:0-6951 GCA_034190725.1 Thermodesulfobacteriota bacterium | reverse complement strand
TTCAGTATGTAATTATGGCCTGTCTCGCCACCTCTCTTATATCCTTTTTTGTCGGTGGCTTTGTGAAATGGGATAACGCGATTTTGACCCAAAACTGGACACCATCCCCTTCCGCACCTGATTTCTGGATTCTCTTTGCCATCTTTTTTCCTGCGGTTACGGGTTTTACCCAGGGTGTGAGTATGTCAGGCGACCTGAAGGACCCTGGCAAAAGTCTGCCTGTCGGTACTTTTATGGCTGTGGGCATTTCAATTTTAATCTATTTTGGAGCTGCTTTTGTCTTCGCCGGAACTCTGCCCGGGAGTGTTTTGACTGACGATTATAGTGCGATGAAAAAGGTAGCCATTATCAGCTTTCTGATTCATGTAGGTGTCATAGCCGCCACCTTATCTTCGGCTATGGCCTCTTTTCTTGGGGCTCCCCGAATACTGCAGTCACTGGCAGGAGATCGTATTTTCACATTTCTGTTACCATTTGCAAAAGGACATGGAGATGCAGGAAACCCACGAAGGGGTGTTCTCCTTTCGGCAGGAATCGCGTTTGCAACCATTGCTCTGGGAAGACTAAACCTGATCGCACCTGTTGTGTCCATGTTTTTTCTCATCTCTTACGGACTTCTTAACTATGCTACATACTATGAAGCGCGAACATCCAGTCCTTCTTTTCGCCCAACCTTCCGGTGGTTTGATTCACGCCTCAGTCTTTTTGGCTGTCTGGCATGTCTTGGAGCCATCTTATCCATTAATTTGGCAGCAGGCGCTGTAGCCATTGCAGTACTCTTTGCCATATATCAGTATCTAAAACGAACGACAGGCCCAGCCCGTTGGGCCGATAGCCGCCGATCCTATTATCTTCAGCAGGTCAGAGCAAACCTCCTTTCAGCGGCGCTGGAGCCTGAGCATCCGAGGGATTGGCGTCCTCAGATCCTCGCCTTCTCCAATGATTCCCGGAGGCGCGGTCAACTTCTCCGGTTTGCTTCTTGGTTGGAGGGAGGTAGCGGCACTACTTCCGTGGTGAGAATTCTTGAGGGTGAGGGTGTTAAAATGCTCAGAATGAAAGAAGAAGCCGAAGATACGCTGAGGCGAGATATAAATAGTCATGGTCTGAATGCCTTTCCTCTTGTGGTGGTGGCCCCAAAACTCCATATAGGGGTTCAGATCCTTGTGCAGGGATTCGGGATCGGCCCATTGAAATGTAATACAATTCTACTCAACTGGCTCAATCAACTTCCTGAAGGGATACTCGGATTATTAGGTGAGACCAAGTATGGGCAAAACCTGAGATCCGCATTTCGTTTTGGGAGCAACATTGTCATACTGAATGCCGATGAGGATGAATGGAGCATCCTTGGAAAACAACCGTCAAAGGAGCGGACTATCGATGTCTGGTGGCGGGATGACCCGACCGGTAACTTAATGCTCCTTTTTGCTTATCTTATGACCCGGAATGATTCGTGGGAGGGAGCGAAAATCCGGTTGCTGGTGGTCGGAAGCGGGGCAGACAGAAAAAGTGCATTAGAAAATTGGCAAAAAACTCTACAGGATGTGCGTATTGAAGCGAAACCGATCATTGTAAAAAACACCAGCGAGGACACAATCGTGGAACACTCATCCGAAGCATCCGTGGTCTTTTTCCCTTTTCGTCTCAAGGGAAATGACCTGATGATTCCGATGGATGCGAAAATCGAAAGTCTGATTTCGAGATTACCCATTATTGCCATGGTTTTGGCGGCTCAAGACATTGAGCTGGATGCAGAGCCTGAAGAGGGCAAGGCCGGAGATTTGGCAGCGGCTATGGATGTTCTGTCCGATGCTGAAAAAAAAGCTCGTCAGGCAGAGGAAGAGGCAGCGAAAGCGGCTGAAGAAGCAGAGAAAAAGGCTAAAGAACTGGACTCTGCCATGTCATGTGAAGCTGATGAAGAACTTATGTCCAGTGTAAAGGCAACTCTCAAGGCCAGAGAGGATGCCGAAAAAGCTGCTCGTCGGGCAGCAAAAGCGCTGGCGAAAGCAGAGAATGCCGTCCGGGAAGCGAAAGCTCAGGGAGCGATTCTTGATAAAGAAGGTGATGAGAAAAAGGAAGAATCCCCATGATTCCGTGTTCTTCTCTCTTTTAGGACACAATGCAGTACACACAGGTATGGCTGGCAGGATGAATACGGTGGTGGTTTTCTGGATAAATGAGTTCACCCATGTCCCCATCTCACTTGGTGTATCCAAACGTAAGCAAATCAACCCCAAAGGAAGGTTGTGGAGTAATGTCCTGGCATCTGCAGGGCAACCGGCGGAGATAATGTAAGGATATTTCTTGTGCGAATACCCGTTTACGGATCATAAGATGAATTTTCAAAGGAGAATCCCTAAAAGAGACCCTTTTAATGTACCCTTCCTTACCGGCAAGTAAAAAGTGAACCTATGGAGGATGAATAATTATGACGGAGATAAGTCAAAATGTTTTTCCCAATCTGCCCGAACGATTGTCAGGCCTGGGAGAGATGGCCTCCAGCCTCTGGTGGAGTTGGCCCCCTGCCACAAGAATGGTGTTTAAAATGCTCGACAGACAGGGATGGAAGGACAGTCGTCACAATCCTGTAAAGATGCTCAAGGAAATCCCGCGAGAGATCCTGGAATCAGCCGCTCAAGATCCCAATTATTTGCGGTGTTACGATCAGACGCTCAATCAATTCAGAATGGAGACTGAAAAAGGGCGATGTTGTTTGGTGGATGCATCCATTGATCCGGACATTCATCGTATTGCCTATTTTTCAGCGGAGTACGGGCTCCACCATTCCCTGCCCTTCTATGCGGGGGGTTTGGGCTTTTTGGCTGGTGATTTTATCAAAGAATGCAGCGACTTGAGAGTTCCCATTGTGGCCTTGGGTTTTATGTATCCCGCAGGATATGTATGTCAGCGTATTCGAGAAGATGGATGGCAGGAAAGCATAGACCAAAGCCTGGATCGAGATACGGCCTCCATATCTCGAGTGCTGAATAATGACGGCGGGCAACTCGTCGTAAAGGTGCCTTTGACTGAACCTCCCATCTATGTGGCTGTGTGGAAGGTCGATGTGGGGCTCATTTCCCTCTATCTGATGGATACGGACATCGAGAGCAACGACCCATGGAATCGCGAGATATCAGCCCGTTTATATGGAGGCGATATGGAACAGCGACTCCGCCAGGAAATTGTTCTTGGGGTCGGCGGTTCGGAAGTTCTTGAGACCCTGGGGATAAAGAACTTCATAGTCCATCTCAACGAAGGACACGCAGCTTTCGCTCTTTTAGAAAGAATACGAGACAGGGTGCAGGAGGGGATGGATTTTAGGGAAGCCTTGGATCGGGTAAGGCGTACTTCCTTGTTCACTACCCATACGCCTGTACCCGCAGGACACGATGTCTTCCCCTTCCAACTTATGGAAAAATACTTCTGTTCATATTGGCCGTCTCTTGGAATCGATCGTGAGACCTTCTTTCAGCTTGGGATTCATCCGGAATCTCCCAATGCGGGATTCAACATGACTGCCTTTGCTCTGAGAGCATCCGGCTACGGAAACGGAGTCAGTGCAAAACATGGAGAGGTCGCTCGAAAAATGTGGCAGAGCATCCGGCTTGAACCCACGACAAACCAAGTGACAATTGATCACATCACCAACGGAGTCCACATCCCCACATGGGTTGAACCGAAGATGGAGATTCTCTTCAATAAGTACCTGGGGCCTGATTGGTTAGAGAAGCATGATGACCCATCCTTGTGGGACCGAATCGATGAAATTCCCGATGAGGAATTGTGGAAAACCCATTACTGGTTGAAGATTAAATTGATCAATGTGGTCAGGGAAACGGCACGCCGGCGCTGGACGGAAGAGATATCCGGTCCCTCCGTCATTTTAGCGGCTGGAACCTTCCTTGATCCTTCTGTCCTCACAATCGGTTTTGCCCGCCGCTTTGCAACGTATAAGAGAGCCGACCTGATATTTCATGACAACGCGAGACTCAAGAGGCTCCTCAATGACCGTTGGAGACCCATACAGATCGTATTCGCCGGAAAAGCCCATCCTGCAGATGACCCGGGCAAAAGCATTCTCCGGAACATACATAATTCTGCCAGGGATCCTGAAATGGGTGGAAGAATCGCATTCCTTGAAGATTACGGAGAACAGTACGCACAATACATGGTTCACGGAGTCGACATCTGGCTGAACAATCCCATACCGCCCATGGAGGCCAGCGGAACAAGCGGCATGAAGGCGGCCATCAACGGGGTTCCTCATCTCAGCATTTTGGACGGCTGGTGGATCGAAGGATTCAATGGGAGAAACGGCTGGGCTTTCGAAGGGGCGCCAAACGGTGAAAACAGAGACAGACAGGACGCCGAAGCCATCTACAGAATCCTTGAGGAGAAAGTCATTCCCCTCTATTACAAGGTTTCAGGCAACGGCGTACCTCATGAGTGGGTCGGCATTATGAAGGAGTCCATAAAGAGCGTGGCTCCGTTTTTTTCCACCAGAAGAATGGTAAAGGAATATATGGAAAAATTCTATTCAAAAGCGCTCAAAGAGCTCTAATCGATTCATTCAGAGAAGGTTTTACAAAATGAATATTAAACTCTCTTTGATGTTTATTGCGGCTCAAGAAACATTTTTGTGCAAGCCCTTAAGGGATGGATCCTGAAGGCCGGCCGCATTGGAAGACAGGGGGGAACCGGCACGGTTGTAAATTCAGACGAAAAAGTATGAAAACAAAAATGGCGGAAACAGCCGACTCACAAGTCAATTCCGGTTACAGGGTTACTTTAGTCGGTGTTCTTGTAAATACTTTCTTGATCATATTCAAGTTTTTGGCAGGGATATTCGGCCATAGTCAGGCACTTATCGCAGACGCAGTCCATTCCATATCCGATCTTGTAACCGATTTTGTTGTTCTGTTTGGTTTGAAGATAGGGCGAAAAACTCCCGACAAAGATCACCATTTCGGACATGCACGGTTTGAAACCCTGTCATCTTCGATCATCGGTCTGGGGCTCATAAGCATTGCGGTATATCTGGGTATAGAAGCCGCTTTTAATATCTATAGGCATACGGAACATCATCCTACCTGGCTTGCAATTGGAATGGCGGGACTATCCATTGCTGTTAAAGAGACTCTCTACCGTTACACAATTCATGTTGGAAAATCGATCGGGAGTGTAGCAATTACGGCCAACGCCTGGCATCATCGTTCCGATGCCCTGTCTTCTGTGGCAGTGCTGCTGGGTGTAACAGGAGCCTGGATCAACCCGGACTGGCACATCCTTGACTCGTATACTGCCCTGTTGGTGTCGTTTTTTATAATCAAAGTAGGTTTGGAAGTCCTGAGAGAATCCGTGAGAGAGTTTACTGACTCTGCTCCCGATTCCAAAATCGTGGATGAAATCAGAAACTGTGCATGCCATGTTAAAGGAGTCATTGATGTTCATGATTTAAAGGTTCGCACCTCCGGTGGGCGTTATCAGATGGTGCTTCACATTGTTGTGAACAGGAATCTCAATGTGGTCGAGGGGCATCGAATCGCAAAAGAGGTGGAAGTATGTCTTACTGAGGTCTTCCAAGATCTCGACCAACTGATTGTTCACGTTGATCCGTCAATAGAGTAAACAGCCCATGACGACTTGTTCGAGGGGCGGTATGCAAATTACAATATCTCAAATACCAATATGACAGAATGATAGAGGTCGGAAAGAGAGGGTAAAATGATTTATACGGTAACATTGAACCCTGCACTGGATCGAGCGATCGTGGTTGACAGCCTTACGGAAGAAGACACCACTCGCGTCATTCAAGAGACATGTTATGCAGCAGGCAAAGGAATAGATGTATCCCGTGTCGTTCGGGAATTAAAAGGAAAGAGTGTTGCCCTCGGGCTTGTTGGAGGTTATGACGGATTACAACTGGAGGGGCTGCTCATCAATGCCGGAGTCATGACGGACTTCACGAGAATTTCCAACGAAACACGGACAAATATCATTCTCAGGGAGAAGTCAACAGGTCGACAGTTCGTTATCAGCGCGGCCGGCCCTGAGGTGAATGCAACTGAGATCGGGCAATTGTATCAACATGTTCTCCACACTCCGACCATGGATTACCTTGTTTTGAGTGGCAGTCTCCCCAGGGGAGTCTCTCCAAACCTGTATGGACAACTTATCCTGGCCGGAAGAAAAAAAGAAGCTTTTGTTTTGCTGGACGCAGATGGGAAAGCGCTCCAGGAATCCATTGACTATCAGCCCACATGCATCAAGCCGAATCAGTTTGAACTCTCACGACTGGTGGGAAAGGATTTGCATGAAGAAAGCGACATCATCCTCGCTTGCGAAGATGTCCACGAGAGAGGGATTCCTTATGTCCTCGTATCCAGAGGAAAGGAAGGGCTGATCCTTTCAAATCAGGAGGAGAAAATCAAAGCTGTGGCTCCCCCTGTTGAGGTTGAAAGCACAGTGGGTGCTGGGGATTCCGCAGTGGCAGGTTTTATTTTGGCCCATTCTCAAGGGAAAAGTCTGAGTGATTGTGTTCGTCTCGCATGTGCGGCAGGAACGGCCACAGCACAGACACCAGGTTCCGAGCTCTGCCATTTTGAAGATGTGGAGAAGATCCTGCCCCTCGTTGAGATCACATACATCTGATGAAACTTTTTCATATAGACAAGAAGAAGGTCTTGTGAAAGGAGGTTTGCATCATGTCAACCGTTTTGACATACATCCTTTTCGTGGTTGGGTTCGTGATCCTGATCAAAGGCGCGGACTTTCTTGTGGATGGAGCCTCTTCCATTGCGAGACGATTCAATGTCTCAGACCTTGTTGTCGGATTGACGGTTGTGGCTTTTGGAACATCCAGTCCGGAATTATTCGTCAATATCGTCTCCAGTCTCAAGGGAAACACTGACATCGCAATAGGGAATATTTTGGGGAGTAACATTGCCAATA
>JAXHSZ010000310.1:0-8108 GCA_034190725.1 Thermodesulfobacteriota bacterium | reverse complement strand
TAATGATTGCAAATTCTTTATCTCATCAGAGAAAACCTTCTCATTGACCTCTACCTGAACTTCAAGCGTATCCATTGTTCCTTCTCTTTCCACGATTAATAGGTAGTGGGGCTCTATGCCTTCAATGTCCATCATAACACTCTCAATTTGAGATGGAAATACATTCACACCTCGAATGATCAACATATCATCTGTTCTCCCACTTACCCTGTCCATCCTGACAAAGTTCCTTCCACAAACACAGGGTTCCGGGTTTAAGACAGAGATGTCTCGAGTTCTGTATCGTATTGTAGGAAACGCCTCTTTGGTTAATGTAGTGAAGACTAATTCCCCTTTTTCACCATAGGGCAGAGGTTCGCATGTTTCAGGGTTGATTACTTCCACAATAAAATGATCCTCAAATACATGTAATCCTCTTTTCCCTTCTATACATTCCACACTCACACCGGGGCCTATTATTTCACTCAATCCATACACATCGAGTGCATCCAGGTTCAGCTTCTTCTCGATCTCATCTCTCATCCTGTCAGACCAAGGTTCCGCACCAAAAAGTCCCACCTTAAGACCGAGATTCTTGAAGTCTACACCCATCTCCCCTGCAGTTTCAGCAAGATTTAATGCATAGGAGGGTGTGCATGTCAGCACTGTGGAACCAAAGTCCTCCATGATCATGATCTGTTTTTTGGAATTGCCACCGGACATCGGAATCACAGATGCCCCCAGTCTTTCCGCACCATAGTGAAATCCAAGCCCTCCAGTAAACAAACCATATCCGTAGGAGTTGTGTATGATATCATTTTTGGTTGTTCCTATTGCTGTCAATGCCCTGGCCATCAATTCAGCCCATGTTTCTATGTCTTTCTTCGTATATCCGACAACCGTGGGTTTTCCTGTTGTACCGGAAGAAGCATGTATTCTTATCACATTCTCCAGAGGAACCGTAAATAGGCCATATGGATAATTGTCCCTGAGATCTTGCTTTGTTGTAAAAGGGAGCTTCCTGAGATCAAGCATGGACTTGATATCTTCAGGCTTCACTTTATGCTCGTCAAAGGCTTTCTTGTAGAAAGGAACAGTGGCATAAACCCTTTTAACAACATCCTGCAATCTCTCAAGCTGCAATGCCTCCAAGGCTTCCCTGGGCAATGTCTCAAATTCCTTATCCCAGATCATGAATGTCTCCTTGTCTTCCGTTTGTTTAAGAAATGGTAAATGTTCATTGTTCTCTGTTGAGAGTTCATGGTTTTTCAATGAAATGAATTTATAAATAACATACGCATGGTTAATGTGACTCTATCGATGTCTTGCTTCAGGGCTTTCTGAGAAGTTTCCGGTGGCCCACCAGAAGTCATTGTTCTCTAGAGGATCGTAATATCTCCATCGATTGCCTACCTTAATTTCAGGAGCGTAGCGCATCTCATCCCTTTCATGGATCAATCTGTCCGCAATCATGACGAAACCTAAAAAAGGACCGTGCTCTCTCAAAGCCAGAATCCCGTATTCAGAGCAGGTGGGATACATTGGACAACGATCACCGTCTACAGGTGAGATAACATTCTGGAAGAACTTGATCCCATTTATGAACACAAATCTCAATATGGACCCCTCCCCTCCCCTTTGACCTACAGAATCACTATTTGCAAGCGCTTCTAAAAAGGATTCCTCTCCCCAAGGTTCACAGAAAGAATCATCAGATGCAAAAATTGGTGTATTTGGAGAAAAGCATACCAAGAAAGAGAGAGAGATGCATACAATAAATCTCATCAGATAACCTTATTTATGCGTAAGCTCTTTGTTTCGTTTGCTTTTATACGCAAGAACCTGGGAAACATCTGGAAAGACATAAACAGGCTACAATCCTATTCATGCACAGTACCATATTTGAGCCTACAGTTTATTAGAAGCAAAAGAAACAAAGACCCGGAAGATGTAAACCTGAGTCACAATACAAATTAAAATTGTTTGGCAGGAAACTTCATCTATTAAAAACGAAAGTTCAATACCATAAAATATGACTTGTCAGTAGGAATGGTACCCATCGAGATACTTATCTTCTTTTTGAGGTTCTCAATATATCCGTCCTTTACTCGTTTGTTGTACTTATGCGCACTGCTTACAGCGCTGTATATGTTTCCGAAATACCAGCCCAGTTCAAAAAAAGCCAAAATCCCTGTCACAACATACTCTTCATCGTTATATGCTTCAAGAGCACCCCAAATGAATGCTCCATTCAGCAAAAAGGCTGTTGTGCCGTCTCTTTTTCGTCCTGTATAGAAATGACCGCTGCCTGGAAGAATAGCAGCGAAAGTTCCTGCCAATGAAGGGGATTTATGAGGGATGTCATGAATCTTCTCCAAACCTGAAGCAAAATCCTGGGAAGAAGTGTATAGATCACTCTCCTTGCTGATCTCCTTTAAGCTCATTAGAGCATCATGCCACTTCTCCTCCTCCACATAACTCATGGCTATTTGAAGTCCGGCATCATCATTGATCTCACTTCCTGAAAAGCCATTTATGATTTTTCTGAATTGTTTTCTTGAAGAGTGATATTCTTTTCTATGAAGGTAAGCCATTCCGCTCAAATAAAGTGATTTGTCGATCAACTCTCCTTTGGGAAATTTCTCTTCCAATGTGTTAAAGGCCAATATTGCCTGTTTCCACTTCTTTCCCTTGAAATATGCTTCCCCTATCTTAAAATAAGCCATCTCCAATAGGTTGCTTTGAGGAAAAAAAAAGATAAACCGCTTGTACTCGGTAATGGCCCTAAAATATTGTTTTTCAACAAAAAATTGTTGTGCTAAAGCAAACTGAGACGATTCATCAACTCTGAGAGCTTTGTTCTGGTTTTCTTGATTCACATCTTCTGCTGAAACAGAAAAGCTCAGAAGAAAGAAAAGCACAAGGAAGAGCAGCCACCCCCTCACTTTTAACCTTCATCTCTGCCTAAACGAAAGGCATCAATATTGATTTCTCTCAACTTTTCAGGGAGAACCTTTGTTATGCCTTCTATCCAGTGAACCTCATCCACTTTTACATATCTCGATAATACACCCAAAAGAACTATGTTTGCCGTTCTGGGGTTACCAACCTTCTCAGCGAGATCCAACCCGTTGGCCAGATGAAAATGTGGATATCTTTCTTTAATAATCCCTGGAACATCATTTGGATATTCGTCCACTCCCAAAGATACTGATGGAGGATTTATAACATGGTTATTGAGAATGATTTGAGTATTCGGATTCAGAAAACCAAGGTATCGAAGACTCTCCAACTGTTCAAATGCAAAAAGGATATCAACTTCTCCTTCCTTGATGATCGGTGAGTAAACCTGCTTGCCAAAACGGACGTGGCTGTTTACACTGCCTCCTCTTTGAGCCATACCGTGGACCTCGCTCTTCTTGACATCAAATCCGGCGGCCATGAGAGCATATGCCAATATTTCACTTGCCAGAATAATCCCCTGCCCCCCTACCCCAATGGCCAAGATGTTTGTATTCTTATTGTTCATCTGTCTCTCCGATCGCCTCGAATTTGCATAATTGCTGACATAATCCACAACCAATGCAGAGCATCTTATCGATAATTGCAAAACCTTTTCTCTTTTTATTCTCTGTTGTTACAGAGTTTTCCTGAGAATTTTTATGAATATTTTTCCAGATAATAGCAGGGCAACCCAACTTAATACAGGCCTTACATCCATTGCAGTTTTCATTAATAATCGTAAGAGGCTTTTTGGGGATAAGGCGTTCACTCTTCAAGAGTACACAGGGAGACTGGGAGATGATCACGGATGCTTCGTCCCTTTCAAGTTCTTCTTTCAAAATCTCTTCCACTGATTTCATGTCAAGAGGATTTACTGTGCGGACGTGTTTTACACCCAATCCATTGCAGAGTTGCACCAGATCGACTTTGCTGGTAGGTTCTCCTTTGATGGTATGACCTGTGCCTGGATGCTCCTGTCGTCCTGTCATGGCAGTCGTGTGGTTGTCAAGAATGACAATAGTGGATGCCCCTTTGTTGTAAACCACATCCAAGAGACTTGTTATCCCTGAATGCAAAAAGGTTGAATCACCTATAACAGCAACGACTTTTCCTTTTGCATCATCACCCAGTGCCTTATCCAGTCCCATTGCATGTCCGATACTGCCGCCCATGGATACGCATGTATCAATTGCAGAGAGAGGCGGCAGAAAACCAAGGGTATAACACCCGATATCTCCGGTAACGAAGAGTTTCAATTTATTGAAAATGTAAAAGATTCCTCTGTATCCGCAGCCAGGACACATATTGGGTGGTCTTGGTGGCAGCTTGACAGGAATCTCCTCATTTTTCTGTTCTTTTGACGATCCTGAAATGGCATCTTTGACGATTGAAGGACTGAACTCACCACATATGGGAAATATTTTTTTGCCTGTAACTTCAATGCCCATGACTTTGATTTGATCTTCCAGATATGGATCCAGTTCTTCCACAATGTAGAGTGTCTCCACCTGCTCTACGAATTCTTTGATCATTTTTTCAGGCAAAGGGTAAGTGAGCCCCAGTTTCAGATAAGAGTAATTCGGAAAGACCTCCTTGGCATATTGATATGAAATTCCACTTGTAATGATCCCAATATTTTTGTCATTCATTTCAATCTTGTTTTCTGGAAATTCTTCTGCTAACGTTTTCAGTTGACCAAGTCTCTCCTCAACGATGGGGTGCCTTCTCCTGGCGTTTGCAGGCAGCATTACAAGCTTTGTGGGATTCTTCACGATCTCCAATTGAGCAGGAGATTTTATGGGATCCTGAATTTTAACAATTGATTTTGAGTGTGATATTCGAGTCGTCGTCCTTACAAATACCGGAGTATCGTACTGTTCGCTTATCTCAAATGCTTTCTTTACGAATTCTTTTGCCTCCTGGCTGTCACTGGGCTCAAGCATAGGAATCTTTGCAAATTTTGCATAATTCCTGTTGTCCTGTTCATTTTGTGAACTGTGGAGTTCAGGGTCATCTGCAGAAATGATAACCAATCCACCCTTGACACCTGTATAAGAAAGGGTAAACAGGGGATCTGCAGCCACATTCACTCCAACGTGCTTCATGGCCACAAGAGCCCTCGCCCCTCCAAAGCTGGCTCCGGCACCGACCTCAAGAGCTACCTTTTCATTCGGGGACCATTCAGCATATATCTCTTTGTATCGGGTTATATTCTCTAATATCTCGGTGCTTGGAGTTCCAGGGTAGGCAGTGGCCACCATAACCCCGCTTTCATAAGCACCTCTTGCTATAGCCTCATTTCCTGACAATATCTCTTTCATTGTTCACCTTCTAAGATATGCAAATCTATAAATAAAACCTTCTCTTTGTATGGACACTCTTAAATCACTGCTTTTCCAGAATTTTGATCCTTTCTTTCACCAATGCAGAATAACTTGAATCGGGATACATGGCCAGGACATGTTGATATGTCTCAAGAGCCTTGCCATTTTCTCCCAGTTCTTCATAACATCTGCCTGCGTTTAAATGGCTCATTTCACTTAAAGGATTTCTCTCTTCATCTACGATTTTCGTAAAGAACTTGAGGGCATTTTCATAATCACCTTTTGCCTCGTAAGCATAAGCTAATCCGTCAAGCCCTAATATCCTTAATGGATCATCTTTTGAAGTCTTTTTAAGAAAGTTTTGATATGACTGAATGGACCTGTCGAATTCCTTTAAATCATAATAAAGATGTCCACTGTAAAGAAACGCTTTAGTTGCACTATCAGTAATTGGATATTTCTCGGTAATCTCTTTCAGTTGAGAGAGGACAAGGTTCTTTGCCTCTTTGTCATCTTGTTCTGAGTTCTTTTTATTGTTTATTTCATGATAATCTCGAATTACCTGGTAGTAGAAATGAGAAGCCTTACTTTCCGCTCTATTTGAGTAGAACTTCCAACCACTAAAAAGAAGAGCGGCAAAAAAAAGTCCTGCTGCACATAGTGTAATCTTTTTTTTATTTTCCAGTAGATACTCGAACACTACACTTGTTGTAGTAATAAGTTCATCCGGCCTATTCCAACTCTTTTTCGTTGACACCTTTATCTTTTGAGCCAAATGGGAACCCCTTATTCATGAATTTTTTTGAAACAACGGGAGTATACAAGTCCATGCCTTCTTTGTCAAGGAATTTTGGGTGGCAGATAAACGTGAAAATATATGATTTAAAAGGCAATATAGTAAATTACCATCCTATTTTCTCTAATATTCTGAATGAGTTTTTCTGAGTTTTTTTAAATTCCTCTTCTGACAATCCCGCTCCGATTCCAATAGTCTTCGCTTTTTCCAAAGTGATAAGATCATTGGGTGAGTGTGCATCTGTGTTGATGATCAGGTTGGCTCCAATCCTCGTAGCAAGCTTGGCCACATGCCCGTTCGTAAGACAGTGTCCTGCTCTGGCAGTGATCTCAAGAAATATGTCCCTCGTTTTTGCTGTCTCTACTTCTTCTTCCGTTATCAAACCGGGGTGAGCCAGAATATCTATGTCGGAGAGCAGAGCCTCCCGATTGGTTCCAGAAGGTACGGGTTCCACCGAGGTTTCCCCATGCACAACAACAATTTTTGCCCCTAAACTTCTGGCTCGTTTCTCCAATCCGGATATGAGCAACGGAGGAACATGGGTGATCTCTATGCCGGCAATGGCCTTAATATTCCATTTTGAAGAAAGATCATTACAGACATTTACGATTCTGGGAACAATGAAATCCAGGTTTGATGGATCTGCATGATCTGTAATGGCAATAGCTTTATAACCAATGACCTCTGCTCTTCTCACCAGCTCGGAAGGTATCAATTCACCGTCACTGAATATGGAATGCGTATGTAAATCAATCATATAAGACTCCATTTATATTATTTGGTTTAATGATTAGCCCATGCTCAAAAGAACCTTTAGAACACCTTTTTGGGCTGCCTTTCCAAAAGCCTTTACTCCATCAATGATACCATAAATCTCATGGATGAGAGGTTTTACATCGATCAATTTCTTTTCTAGGGCTCGAATGGCAGGAAGAAAGGGGCCGCATCTGGAACCGACAACTGTTATCTCATCAATGACAAGTGGCGTTATGTCTATTTCCCTTTTTTCCACAAATGTACTCTTCAAAAGAATTTTTCCTTTAGGCTTGGTCAATCCCAAGGCCATCTCAAAACCTTTTGGGGACCCTGTACATTCAACAACTACATCAGCTTTCATATCATCAAAATCATCTGCAAGAGAAGTTTTGATGCCCCTCTTTTGGCTGAGAGACAGATGAGAGGGATGTTTGCCGACTAAAAATATATCACAACCTGCCAGATCAAGCACCTGGGTGGCGAGGAGACCAAGCTTGCCGTCTCCCAGCACTATTACTCTTTCTGTGGGTTTGATATGGAGTTGCTCAATTATTTGAAAACATGCTGCCAGTGGTTCTACAAAGACGGCCTCCTCATCAGAAATCCCATCCGGTACAATATGAAGATTCTCTTCCGGCAGAACAAGATACTCGGCAAATGCCCCATGGTGATTGAGAATTCCTAAAACCCGTCTCTCCTTACAGTGGGATTTTAAGCCTTTTTTGCAATAATAACAGTCACCACAGCCATAATTTATCTCACCCACTACTCTTTTGTACATAATCTTTTCATTGTCACAACACTCTACTCTGCCTACAAATTCATGTCCTGGTATCCCTTTGAATCCCTTGTATCCTTTATAGATTTCCAGGTCGGTATTACAGATCCCTGCCATAATAACTTTTATAAGAGCTTGACCCTCACTTCTGTCAGGTTTCGGAAGGTCCAGAAGCCTCAACCGACTGTCAAAGAATAAAGCTTTCATGCTTTGATCCTGGATGTTTATGAAGTAAAAATACTCGTAAAGGTTTACAAGAACAGTACAGATTTTTTCGGGAAAGCGAAGCGTCATGAAAAGTCCAATTTATGGATCTTCCATATGTGTGATCACTGTTTTTTTGTCTTGAACTAATACTGTTTTCAGGTAATATAAGAACAGAGACGTTTCAGTTTTCAGATATCAAATTTGATTGAGTATGAGAAATAACTAGTGTCCATCCAGAAATGAGGATTTTTGTTCAAGATCAAGG
>JAXHSZ010000031.1:0-9614 GCA_034190725.1 Thermodesulfobacteriota bacterium | reverse complement strand
ACGAAATTCAAAACAAATTCAAATTCCAAAATTCTAATTCTATATATCCATATATGCAACCTGGTTTTTGAATTTATCAGTCCTGATCAATAAATAACAGGCACTCATGAAATTGGGGAACCATACTGGTCGTAAATTCATGCTGGTGCTCTCAACCTGAATCATGACTTCCGCCCTCCTGGGGAGTTGAAATGTATTATATAACAAGATGAATTACTGTCAAATTAAATCCGAGAGAACTTCAGGGCAAAATGAACGCAGACACCAACCCGCTCATTTCTGAAGGGTTTGTACGATAGAAATAGGGGTTCAAAACCAGAATCAGAAAATCAAATATCCAAACATACCTGTCATTTATGCAATATTTGAGTGACTCAGGCATATTTTGATTTGAGGATTCATTCCACTCGGGTTTTGTCTCGAATTTCGTCTTTCAAGTACAAAATTTGCTGAAACCGATTATCATCACAATATATTTACTGTAATTCACCAGGATACCTGGGGATTGAAGAGAGTGGTCTTTCAACAAATGAGGTGGGAGTCGTGTTTTTTAAAAGGTATTATCCACCCTTTAAGGAAGGAAATCAGAAAAAAGAAGGGAGGTTTTGTCAATGAAATATTGGTGTTACGCACCCATAACAACCTGCTTAACGATGAGATCATCATGAATACGTTCCACCCTATCATCATTCACTCTATATTGTCTTCTGCAATTATCGCATACAGCGTGTTCGTTCTGGAATTGGAGCTGTTGTCCACATTCACATATCCACCCTATCACTTCGGCAGGGTTTCCTATTACATGAGAAAAATCGGGGACATCCGATATCACAACAGCACCTGCTCCCACATAAGAATATTTGCCGATGGTGCAACCGCATACAATTGTTGAATTGGGACCGATTGTGGAACCCTTTTGTACCAGTGTATGCCTTAACCCCTGTCTCTTCGGAACGTAACTCCGAGGATCCACAACATTGGTAAAGACCATGGAGGGACCGCAAAATACATCATCCTCAAAGACGACACCTTCACAGACTGAAACATTGTTCTGGATTTTAACGTTGTTGCCTATTCTCACACCTTGTGAGATGACAACGTTCTGTCCAATATTACACCCTTCCCCTATCTCGGATCCTGACATGATATGGCTGAAATGCCAGATCCTTGTCTCTTCTCCTATTCGACAAGGTGTGTCAACAACTGCCGTCTCGTGGGCAAAGAAAGATCCCCAATGGGAATTGTCGGTCATTTCTATGACGGATCCATTATTTTCCAGAGAATTCTGACATGCATTCAAAATTTTCAGCACCTGGATCCCATTCATCCCATCCGTTCGAGGTGTTATACCTGATTCCACACATTTAAGGAAGTGAATACATTCAGCTTTGAGGGGTTCATATGGGTCAATTGGAATTGATTTCGCTTTATTCTTTCGAGGCACCGGCCTGCGATTTACCCATTCCACACCTTTATTATGTATCCGCAACTTACCTTCATTCAAGGTGTCATCAAAGACTGCCATCTTTTTATCGCCTACGACAACAAGCTTCTGCTCTTTGTTTGGATGCAGCCAGCTAACAAAGATATGGCCTTTCACCCCACTCCTGAACGATAGAACGCTGATGGTTACATCGGCAATATCTCTATTCAAATAATTTCCCCCCTGAGCCACTATATGTGCGGGCATCTCTTCCAAGAGATACATGATCACAGAGATATCATGCGGTGCAAAACTCCATAGAATATTCTCTTCGCTCCGAAACTTGCCTAGATTCAAACGATTGGAATAGATGTAGTTGATCTTCCCAAGTTCTCCTGAATCGATGATCTCTTTCAGTCTGATAATTGCAGGGTGATAAAGGAGGACATGTCCGACCATCAACCTCCGGTCCCGATTTACAGCCAAATCATGAAGATCTTCCGCCTCATCCACCTTAAGGGCCAATGGCTTTTCAACGAATACATCTTTCTCAGCCAATATCGCTCTTTTGGCCAATTCATAATGGGTTTCTGCAGGTGTAGCAATGGCAACCGCATCCACAGTAGGATTCTGAATCACTGCTTCAAAGGATGTGTAAAATTCTTTATCGGGATATCTGTCCTGAAAGGATCGAAGGGTTCTGATATCCTTATCGCAGATTACACGAAGTGCACCCAATTCGTTGAAATTGCGAATCAGGTTCTTTCCCCAATATCCAGATCCAACCACCGCTACATTTACCATATTAATCTATGCCTCCCTTTTGCCAAATCTTACGGTCTATAAATGCCATCTTTTTTACACACAAGCCTCCACTTCCCCATTACTCCTCCTGAAAGGGCTGAGTTGTATGCCGTCAATCTAACAGCAATTTATATGCCAAAAAAACAAACACTCATTTGTCACGGAATGAAACGAGAGACAACTCAAAATACCAGAAAGAGTCACCTACTCCCGAAATGAGGCACATCCCCCAATACATATATTCCAACGCATATCATAGGGGCTTTATAGGAAGCTACAGCATAAAAACAGCAATACAATCAACTTGTTGAAGTGTGCATTAAAACAACATGTGTTTTTTTGGTTGAAACCGCGTAAGGAATGACTCATTCTCATAGCATGAGATCTCCATTATTATGAGGATGAGTAATACGCTTTAGGAAATAGAGAAAGAATAGCAAATATACCGTCACAATCTTGACAGAAGGGCAGGGAAAAATGGCGGTTCAAAAAGGAAAATTATACATCTATTTGTACTTTATTATTTGAAAAGTTATGGAATGGGAGAGATCTAGAGGAAATGAAAGAGATTCTTAAAGTTCTGTGAGGTAATCTCAGCCACCTCTTCAAAGGATATCCTTTTGAGAGAAGCTATCTTTTCTGCCACATACTTCACAAAAGCGGGTTCGTTTCTCTTGCCACGACGAGGAACAGGGGCGAGAAATGGGCAGTCGGTCTCTATGAGCATCTTTGATAAAGGAAGTTTTTTTACTGTCTCCTGAAGTTCTAAAGTCTTTGGAAATGTTATCGTACCGGGAATTGAGATGTAAAACCCCATGTCCATACAACTCTTGGCCATGGAGTAATCCCCGGAGAAACAGTGGATAATCCCACCCAGGTTCCCGGCTCTTTCTTCCTTTAAAATCTGTAATGTTTCTCTGTGAGCATCTCTATCATGGATAATCAGAGGAAGGCCTAACTCGTCTGCCAGGTTGATCTGTTCCCTGAATCTTCTGATCTGAATATCCCGTGGCGATAGATTACGATAAAAATCAAGACCAATCTCCCCATAAGCTATGACATTCTTATTGCTGCCCATTGATCTTAAGGAAGAATATGTATCTTCGTCGATCTCTTTTGAATCATGAGGATGAATACCTATCGAGGTAAAAATAAAGTCATGAGAGCTTGCCAATTCTATGGCCTGGTTGCATGACTCCAAGTTTATTCCTACTGTAAGGATATAACATATTTCATTGTCTTTTGCCCTTTCCACAACCTCACTTCTATCGTCATTGAATTCAGGAAGATCCAGGTGGGCATGAGAGTCGACTAACATATAAATTGCCTCTATTTACACAATGTATTCTTGCAAAAAATTACGACCTGTGTGTTGAGTTACGTTCTCCTCTTGCCGGCTGCTTCTCCAACAGATCGAATCTTTGTTAAAAATCAACCTTGCATGCAGCATGACCAGGGGCCTTCATGTGACATGTATCATTTATTACTGAGATGATGAACCCTCTCTCTGAATCGTTGAATATATTTATGGCACAGGTATCCTGCATTATATTCCAGAAGTGCCGATTTGTTAAACCAAGTATTGCACACAGCACTACCTTATTCACCACTCTATGAGCTGCAATCACCACTGTTTGATTTTCATGCGATGTAAGTATGTCATTCAGCCCCTTCATGGCTCGAAGCTTCACATCATCGAGACTTTCACCTTCCGGCATCTTCACCATTTGGGGTTCTCTTTGCCAGCTCCTATACAACTCTGCGTATTCTTCTTCAACCTTCTTTCGGGGCATACCCTGCCAACGTCCAAAGTCAATATCTGTAAAACCTTCTGCTTCTTGTACATTTATCTCAGAGTGGAACTCAGCGATGGCTCTCCCTGTATCCATGGCCCTGCTCAGGGGGCTTGAATATATAGCGTCCACCTCATATCCTTTTAAGGCCTCACCGGTCGCCTGTGCTTGTCTCAATCCTGTTGAGTTAAGAGGCACATCTATCCTTCCTCGAAATATCTGCTCCCTGTTCCAATCGGTCTCTCCATGCCGAACCAGAACAATCATTGTCATGTTTCATCCCCTCCTTTAAAAATAATTAACTTACCACCCAATCCATCCAGTGTCAAATTGTTATTCAATCCACAATAATCCTTCTCGTTGAAACGGAAACGAACCGGTGTTTCACACTGTGAACAACTCTCTTTATGGAATACACTTTTCATAATTGGAATGATTGCCTAAAAAATACTTGACTTGATGAAATAGGGAGGTATATAAGAACTCTAAATTTATTATTTGAAACCCAGTGTTTGCCCTTTTCGGCATGACTTTTGCTATAAATCTCAAAAGGAGAAGACTATAAACGGTATGGGGATACAATCGAAGCACATCATGTCTAGGTTGAGTAGTTCAACGTTCACGGTTCCCAGTTAAAGGTCCCTCACTGGTACAAATCAAAAGGATTATGCCTCAATAGTTTCGACACGCATGCTTCCTCACCTGAGTATTGTGTTATAAAGTGAGGCATGTCAACAGATTATACCATTGAATCGATCATTTTATATTATACTTTTCTCTTTAGAAGGGAAATGAATATGCAATACTATTACAGAAGACCTTATATCTCTTTCGGGTCTCCATTGACGCCTGTAGTAAAGAAACTCTTGATTATATCCGGGGCTGTTTTCTTACTCCAGGCAGTAGTCGGCCACCAGATGAATCTCATCTTTGGGCTGGTTCCCCTTCTGGTATGGCAAAAATTCTTTCTCTGGCAATTGGGGACATATATGTTCCTCCATGGGGACATCTTTCATCTCCTCTTTAATCTATTTGCTCTTTGGATGTTTGGGTGCGAGTTGGAACGATATTGGGGATCAAGAATGTTTACCAAATATTTCTTGATTACCGGTATAGGAGCTGCCATATGTACAGTGCTCATAACTCCGAATCTTCTCGTTCCCACCATAGGAATGTCAGGGGCGATTTACGGCATTCTTCTGGCCTATGGCTGGTATTTTCCCAACCGCCTCATCTATATATACTTTTTATTTCCGATCAAGGCGAAGTATTTTGTTATGATATTCGGCGCCATTGAACTTTATGCATCTCTTGGTGGAACGGGTGGCGGCATCGCCCACATCACCCATTTGGGCGGGATGGTTTTTGGCCTTGTATACCTGAATTATCCTGGGATATGGAAATATCTCTACAACACCTACTCAAGATGGAAATTGCTGAAACTCAAAAGGCGTTTCAAAGTTATCGATGGTGAGAAAAACAAGGATAAAACGATCCATTGAAGGGCTTATGGGCTACATGACAAAAGTAAAGATTTGTGGCATAACCAATATGTCGGATGCATCACTGGCGGTAGACTTGGGGGCAGATGCCCTGGGTTTTATTTTCTATAAAAAAAGCCCTCGCTCCATTTCGAAAGAATCGGCAAGGAATATAATACGCGGACTTCCACCCTTTACATCCACGGTTGGGGTTTTTGTGGATGAGCACATAAACATCATCAAGGAAACTGTGGCATTTTGTAACCTGGATCTCCTGCAACTCCATGGAAGTGAATCACCAGCCTTTTGTTCTTCTCTCAATAAGCGGGTGATAAAGGCATTAAGGATCAAAGAAAGAGAAGATCTTGAGGTTATCCGTTCTTATGGGGTTTGTGCCGTATTACTCGATACATATTATCAAGACCTCCATGGAGGGGGCGGCAAGACATTCAACTGGCAATTCGCTACTGAAGCAAAGAGATTTACAAAACGAATCATACTTGCAGGAGGGCTTCATCCTGAAAATATCTTCGAAGCGATTGAAATTGTAAACCCTTATGCAGTAGATGTGAGCAGTGGGGTTGAATCCGAACCTGGCAAGAAAGACCCTGACAAATTAAAGGCCTTCATAAAAACGGCGAAGAAAAACGTACACTGAGTAATCTCTTATGAAGATATGGAACGAACCGGTGCAGACGCAATATTTGCATCAGAACTTCCCTCTAATGAGGTTGAGGAATTAAAGGTATTTATTGACAAAGCCGGTCTTGACATTATATTCTTATTAACTCAATAACGGAACAAGAGAGAATCAAGAGAAGGATGAATAAAAAAACGTTTTTCGTTGTTATCGATTGTATTATTGAGTGCTGTGAAATTGAAAGCTACCAGCAAGCTTCAACGGCAGTGAGATTTTGATGTGTGTACAGTCTGAACACTTGAGTGAGCGTTACAAAAGAACAGGGTATAGACCTAGCAAAATCATTACAGAGGTCGTTGAAGAACATTCAGGAGTCCGACCATGGTGAAAAAAGGAGGACACTTTATATAGAGTCTAAAAGAAGGAAGGGATAAAGGAAAAGTATGAAAGAATCCGGTGAAAATATAACCAGGATTTCCAAACTTGAGAGAGACCTGAAGCATATATCAGAAGAATCCAGCAAGAAAATAGAACAGTTTACCAGTCTTACAGAATTGAGTGGCGTGTTGAATTCAACCCTGGATCAGGATGAAGTGAGAAAGAGGGCAATGGTAGCCGCTACAAAGCTCATGAACTGTGAAGTCAGTTCCCTGCTTCTCTTGGACGACGATACCAACGAACTCTACTTTGAGGTGGCCCTTGGAGATAAAGGGGCGCAAGTAAAAGAGATGAGGCTTAAAGTGGGAGAAGGTATAGCGGGTTGGGTGGCGGAACATGGTAAATCGCAGCTGATTCGCGATATTTCAGAAGATCCAAGACATTTCAAGAAAGCTGATGAGAGAACAGACTTTGTGACAAGGGACATGCTGTGTGTGCCGCTAAAGGTGAAAGACAAGACCATCGGGGTACTCGAAGCAATAAACAAAATAGATGGTGAAGTTTTCAACGATGAAGATCTGGGCCTCTTTCAATTATTGGCAAATCAGGTGGCCATAGCTGTAGACAATGCAAGACTATATACAGATATTCATGAGACATTCCTGCAAACTGCAAACGCACTGGCAGAAGCAATTGAAAAGAGAGACCCATACACAGGTGGGCATACCAAGCGGGTGGTGAAATACAGCAAAGACATTGCTAAATATCTTGACATGGAACCTGCAGAGAAGGAAAACTTGGAAATATCTGCAATTCTGCATGACATAGGAAAGATCGGAATCGAAGATATCATTCTCAGGAAGCCCTCGAAATTAAACGAAGAAGAATTTCTTGAGATGAAGAAGCATCCTGTCCTGGGTCATGAGATCATAAACAATGTTTTCCAACTGAGAGATGTGGTACCGGGGATACGGTATCATCATGAGAGATTGGATGGCACAGGGTACCCTGATGGACTTTTTGGAAATGGAATACCTTTGATTGCCAGGATTATATCCGTAGCCGATGCTTTTGACGCAATGACAACGGATAGACCTTATCGAAAGGCACTCGACATGGATACCGCCATCAAGGAACTGGAAACCTGGTCTTCTACCCAATTCGATGAAGTTGTTGTCAATGCCTTTGTCAAGGCATATCATGATGACGATATCAAGAGCAGTTAATGTCTGAACGAAAACGAGACGGTTTTCCCCAGTTCTAAAAGTGTAAAGATTTTAAGCCAAGGGATACATTTGGGTATTTAAGGATTAAGATCTGATTCTGACACAGAGCTTGAGGAAAAGAGCCATTTGTAGATGGACACCAGTGAGGAGTATACGTGAAAATAAGGGTCCTCGGTTGTTATGGATCTGAGTTTCCTGATTATCATATAACAACTTTTCTGATCAATGATTCTCTTCTTCTTGATGCTGGAACAGTAACATCCGTCCTCACACTGGATGAGCAGACTCAGATCCACAATATACTCGTCACCCATTGCCACCTTGATCACACAAAGGACATTCTCTTCTTGGCCGATAATGTCGTTGGCAAGGAGAATGGATCAATTGAGATTATCAGTATTTCTCAGGTCATCGACAATTTGAAACTCCACCTATTGAATGATAAGATATGGCCTGACTTTACCATTATCCCTACAACAAAGAAGCCCACACTCCAATTTCGAACCATAGAAACAAAAAAAACCTTCCATGTAAATGGATTGAGAGTGAAGGCGGTCTTCGTCAACCATACGGTGGATGCTGTCGGGTACATAATAAGTGATGAAAAAAGTTCTATCATCTATACTGGTGATACTGGTCCAACAGATGAACTCTGGCAAGAAGCAAATGAGTTAACAGATCTCAAAGCGGTCATCATAGAAACATCCTTTCCGGATCATTTGCACACGTTGGCCGAGATGAGTGGCCATCTCACCCCTTTAATGTTAAAGGATCAACTGGACAAATTAAGGAATCATGATCCATCTATCCTTATCTTCCATATGAAACCCCAATATCTGAAAGAACTGAAGAAAGACATCGCTCGATTAAAAAATCCAAATATCATTGTCCTGAAACAAGGAGATGTGTTCGAGTTTTGATCCGTTTGAGAATACACCACTGAAGGACATGAATGATATCGGATCTCAACGCTCTTTTAGGATTTGCCAAGCAAAAAAGTTGGCATATTGGTACTCGATTGAGGTGGGGGTTGACAGGCCTGATTGAACAAAACCGCTGAAGAGTACTTACTATTTTTAGGATTATTCGATTAAGAACAGTCAAAAATAGCCTGAAGACCAGATGGAAAATGATACGTTATTTCCTTGTGGTTTTTATGCTGACGTGGAGATGAATAGAGCTTTTTATCGATGTATTCATGAGAAAGGTCGTGATTTATGTATGAAGTAATGATCAGAACAGGATTTTCAGCAGCCCATAGCCTCAGAGAGTATAAAGGAAAATGTGAGGATTTGCATGGGCATAATTTCAAAGTGGAGGTCTCTGTAAAAGCGGAAAGACTTGACCATACGGGCCTCACAATAGACTTTAGAACTTTAAAAGAAAAGGCTCAGATTATCATGGATCAATTGGATCATACATACTTGAATGACCTTCCTTTTTTTACAGAAAGAAATCCATCCTCTGAAAATATCGCTTTGTTTATATTTGAAAGATTAAAAGATACAATTACGGATAAAGGTGCCTCAATAGACAGAGTGACTGTCTGGGAGTCAGAGAATTCATGCGCATCATATTATGAATAAATAAAGGAGTACCCCTTTAAACGGAGTGGTGATGAGAGATATTCAGAATCAAAGTGACCATCGGAATATTGAAATCAATAAAGTAGGTGTCAAGAATATTAAATATCCAATAATCGTTTTGGATCGCAAAAACAAGATTCAACACACAATAGCAACGGTCAGCATGTATGTCAGCCTCCCCCATAATTTTAAAGGGACCCATATGAGTCGATTTATAGAAATCCTCAATGAGTATAGGGGGAGTATAAATCTGAAAAGCCTTTTTACTATCATCGACGAAATG
>JAXHSZ010000309.1:0-3504 GCA_034190725.1 Thermodesulfobacteriota bacterium | reverse complement strand
AGGTTTCTCCATCATCGACTTTGAAACCGTAGACCCAAACCTGGGATCCTGGCAGGATATAGATGACCTTGAAGGACGTTACCAACTTATGTTTGACGGAGTAATCAACCATGTTTCTTCTAAAAGCCGCTGGTTCCAGGAGTTCTTAAACGGCGCACCTTACTACAAGGACTTTTTTATCACCTTTGATTCCCCTGATGACTTGACGAAGAATGAGCGTGAAATGATCTTTCGCCCTCGAACTTCCGATATCCTTACGAAATTTTATACTGTCAATGGTCCCAAACATGTTTGGACGACATTTTCAAGCGACCAGATTGACCTGAACTATAAAAATCCTGACGTCCTGATGAGAGTTATCGAAATTCTCCTTATCTACGTGCGACATGGAGCAGATATCATCCGTCTTGATGCTGTAACATATCTTTGGGCTGAACCGGGAACCCGCTGTGTACACCTGGATCAAACTCACGAGATCATCAAATTTTTTCGCGATGTGTTGGACGCTGTATCACCAGGCGTTGCCTTGATAACAGAAACCAATGTACCTCATAAAGAAAACATCTCTTATTTCGGCAATGGTCATAATGAAGCTCAAATGGTGTATAATTTTGCCTTACCTCCTCTTGTTTTACATACTTTTTATACGGAGGACACGACAGTCCTTTCAAATTGGGCCAACAATTTAAAAACAAAATCCAACACAAATCACTTTTTCAACTTCCTCGATTCCCACGATGGTATAGGGCTTTTAGGTGTAAAGAACATTCTTCAAAAGGAAGAAATTGATTCCATCATTAAGAAGGCGGAGGATCATGGGGGATACATCTCTTATAAAACAGCCGAAGACGGTACCGAAGTCCCATACGAAATTAATATAACCTGGTTCAGTGCTTTAAACCATGAAAACAGTGATAATGAGGATATCGCTTTTCAGGTAAAGCGATTTGTTGCCTCAAGGATTATTGCTCTTGTTATTCAAGGTATTCCTGGAATTTACCTTCACAGTTTGATTGGAACTCAGAATGATATCCAAACAGTGTTGAAGACGAGTTCCAAGCGGGATATCAACCGAACCGTTATATCCAGCAGCGCCATTAAAAAAGCTCTGGCAGATCCTCTTTCTAAAATATCACGAATCAACAGAGAGCTTGGCAGACTCATTGCCATACGGACACGACAACGAGCTTTTCACCCAAATGGAGATCAACGTATCTTAATGTTATCCCGCCACATCTTTACGGTTTTGAGAATATCCCCTGAAGGGGATCAACGGATTCTGACCCTCACAAGTGTAACAAGCAATTCCTGCCATGTAGAGGTCTCTATTGCAGAACTCGGTTCCCAAGAGACACATTGGTTTGATCTGGTTAGTGGAGTCGAATGGATGGCTGAAGATGGCAAACTCTATCTTACTTTACATCCATATGATACCATTTGGCTGGAGCCATTCAAGAGATAATGAGAAGATCACACAATGGCACTGAAAAGAGCCTCAACCTCATGCTTTATGTCTTGAGAATACGCTTTCAAATCATCGAAATCCTTATCACTCATATTCAGACGCTCAAGGTCCGACTCATGCACTTCATTGGCTGTAGGATTCCCTTCCTCACCTAAACCCAGTTGCTGTGCGACAATATTTGAGATCCTGAGTATAACAACATTATCGGGATTTGCCACTTCGGATTCATGGATGTGGTGATGAAAGGTAATGGAATGGATTATGTTATTTGGAAATTTCCAACGTGTGAGAAGTATACCTGCCAATTCACAATGATCTATACCAATGACTTTCTGCTCTGCTATATGCAGTTTGATTCCTTTTTGAGTGTTGACCTCTTCTAGTACTTGCTGAAAAAGATCATTAAAAAATTGATCAAGTACCACCTTTCCAATATCATGAAGAAGGCCGACTATGAAGAGAGATTCATTGTCTTTACGCTTCCCAAGCCTTCTGCCTAACTCTTCCATCAACATTGCCACAGACAGACTATGCAGCCATAACCCTTTCACAGAGAAATAAGGAGACCTCTTATGGGACGAAAAAGTACGTATTATTCCTATGGAGAGGGCCAAAGACTTCACCATGTTGGAACCAAGCAAAGCCACTGCATGTTCCAATCTTGATATCTGTTGAGGGAAGCCGTAATAAGCCGAATTGGCAACTTTCAGGATCTTTGAAGTCAAAGCAAGATCTTTGGAAATCGTGTCCGTGAAGTCTGCAGCACTGCTTTTTTCATCTCCAATAAGACCAAGAATTTTTGGAACCACTGCCGGAAGTGTTGGCAGTTCATCTATCTTTGAGTAAATCCTTTCGTGAAGCTTCTCTCTATCCATTTTTGTCTTTCAATATCATATATTCACAACTCTGATCACAGATATCCAACCCTCTAAATTACTTCTTCCCTTTTCAGCTTCTCTATCTTTTGATCGTCATATTTGCCCAACTTCTTTAGTACCTCTTCAGTATGCTCTCCTAATCCAGGGGCTGTTTTTCTTGTGCCGGCTCGGGCCTTGCTGAAATGGATAGGAAATCCGGGGATATCCACCTTCCCTAAAGTAGGGGAAACAATCTCATCCATGTAGTTTTCTCTGATCTGTGGGTCATCTTTCAGTTCAGTTGGTCGGTGTACAGGGCATGCAAATAAGTCATATTCTCTAAAAATGTGAAGCCACTCTTCCCTGGTTTTGGTTGAGAAGATCTCATCAAACAAAGATACAATCTCTTTGGAATATTCTTCTGATCTCTTTTCCAGAGTATCGAATCTTGGGTCATTTTCCATTTCCGGACGACCTATGGCTTTGCAAAACCTGTTCCAATCTTCGCCAGGTTGAAGGGTAATGGCAAACCATTGATCATTCTTACAGCGATAATAATTTCTCGTAGGATCCGTCTTCATGCGGTGATGGCGGGGAACATCCTGATGGAGCCAAAGGGCATTCAAGAAATTGAAATAACTCAAGTGTAAAGCGGTCCCCAGGATAGATCCCTGAATCTTTTGCCCTTTGCCCGTTCGTTCTCGCATGAAAAGTGCAGTAACAATTGCCTGACAGAGCACAATTGCTGTTGCCTGGTCAATGAGACCAAATTGGGAGAGAATGGGGGGCATCTCCGGTTGCCCCATACAATACATTATACCTGATCTTGCCTGACCTTGAAAATCAAATCCACCTTGATCTTTATCAGGCCCATGAGGCCCATAACCCGATACCGAAGCATAGATCAACCGGCTGTTTAATCCGGAAAGTATAGGATATGTCATCCCCATCTTTTCAACGGTTTTTTGCCGTAAATTGGTGACAAAAACATCAAATTCCGGGATCAACCGATAGACGATCTCTCTCCCCTTTTCTTTTCGCAGGTCTATGGCAATGCTTTTCTTGTTCCGATTCGATCCTTCGAAAAAAAGATTTCCAGACCCCGGCATACTGAACGAATTCTTGCCGATACTGCTGCGATGTCGGATTGGATCACCATTTCCCACTTGTTCTATCTTGATC
>JAXHSZ010000308.1:0-2823 GCA_034190725.1 Thermodesulfobacteriota bacterium | reverse complement strand
AGAGAATTCTGCAACGCCTATTAGATCATCCATTTTATGATTGTTAGAGTTGAACTGAAAAAGACCCCCCCAGAACTCTAATATTATATCTTTACTGCATTGAACGGGAAACCGTAAACTGCTTCGTTTTGGATATAATAATCAACTTTCTATGATACGCTTCCGAGTAACATCCAGAAATGAGATATTTTCTGCAAGGTCAAGGAAGACAAAATCATAGATTCGTTTTGTTCCCTCTATCAAAAAAGGGGGCTCTCTTTGGATGGGAATCTTAATGTGCAGGAGTTATGTCCTCTCAATAACCAAGGATGTCCACTTGTCAATGAATTAGAGCATTTAAAAGAAGAGTGTAAGAGGCTTGTAGAGCTTTCTCGACTCGACGCCCTTACCGGATTCTTTAACTTTCATTATCTAATGGCAGCTCTAGAGGAGGAGATGGAGCGTGCTCGACGGACTGGTCTGTATACAAGTCTCGTCATGATCGATCTGGACCATTTTAAAAAGATAAACGATACATATGGACATGAATCGGGTAACAAGGCGCTCCAATGGGCTACAAAAATATGGAGAGACAACATTCGTCGTATTGATATCCCTTGCAGATACGGAGGTGAGGAGTTTGCCATCATACTTCCGGGAATCAGTCTTCATCAGGCAGTCCGTACTGCAGAACGTCTTCGTGCACTTCTGAGAAATTCGTCCATAAAGCTCAAAAACAAAAAAGTCAAATTGAAAGCCAGCTTTGGGGTGAATACTTATGACGGCATTGAAAATCTCTCGGTTGAGACTTTCATTGAGAAAACGGATGGTTTTCTCCTACAAGCGAAAAAAAAGGGACGCGATTGTGTGTATTACGACAAGAAGATGATGAAACAGATACCTACTGAGATCACAGATGAAGAAAGAGAGGAATTGTTCAAGATTTATAGGTCTCCGACCTGAGAATGAGGAGGAAGACTGAACATACATAAAAGGTGCAAGATATGCAGAAGATTCAACATCCGATAACTTTAGGTATTACCAGTGGAAAAGGTGGAGTCGGCAAGACAAGTCTTGCTGTAAACATCTCCTTCGCCCTGGTGCAAAAGGGTTTACGAGTACTTGTGGTTGATGGTGACCTTGGGTTGGCAAATGTAGATGTTCTGCTGGGACTCTCTGTAAAGAGCACAATCCGTGATGTATTAATAGGGGAGATGGACCCCTTAGAATCAGTAATCTATCCAGAACAGAACCTGGGTGTCCTTCCCGCAAGTTCCGGCGTGCCGGAAATGGTTACCCTTGGACCAGAGGAAAAGTATGAGTTGGGGGAATTCTTGACCTCTATTTCAGATCATTTTGACTATATTATAATGGATACAGCTGCCGGAATAGGTTCCTCGGTTCTCTGGTTTAATACCTTTGTGAATCACAATATTGTCATACTCAGCCCCGATCCAACATCCCTTACTGATGCCTATGTATTGATCAAGATCCTCTCGGCAAATTACCACCGAAATGATTTCTATATTGTTACAAATCTCGTTGGTAGCGAGGATGAAGGTCTTCAAATTTATAATAACCTTGAGAGGGTAGTGCAACGATTCCTAAACCTGAATCTTCATTATTTTGGAGCTGTACCAGAAGACGATATGGTCTCAATGGCGGTACGTAAACAACAACCCTTTGTTCGATTGGTTCCTGACGGCAAAGCAGCTCAAGCAGTTTACACTTTAGCAGATCGAGTCCGAATGTTCGAAAGAAATCATTGAAAAACCTCCCGGCTTGCAATACATTCAGTTGCAAATTCCCCAGCAACGAAATCCGAGACAATTTTAAAGTGCATATACATGTCAGAAGAGATGGAGACTCGAAATAAACTCTTCTCTCAAACATAAAAGCTTTTTTCGACCTCAATGTTCTCTCCATACATATAACTCCAAGTTATCACTGCATTCTTTCTTGAACCTGAAATTCGAAACCAGACACCTGAAACCTGTGAACGGCTATCAAGTTTCTTAGAAGCAAAATAAACTGGCCGGTTTTGCTTCAGGTTCATTTCCTTAATTGGTACAATTTTTTAGATAATTTTCAAGTAATCTTTCCTAATAATTTTTGGATAACTCCACAGTGTCTATTCACAATACCACAATTTTCTCTACATTCTCTTCTATAAAGTATACAATTCAGAGTGTAAACTTATATTGAGGAGTATGTCATGAAAGCAATTGCTAAAGACCTGAGATTCCACTCGCATGAATTGTTGGATGCCGTAAACAGAGGGGAAGAAGTAATTATCACATACAGATGTAAGCCTTGTGCGAAACTTGTGTCCTACCAAAAAGAAGGAAAGAAGATTAAAGAAGACGGACTATTTTGCATGTGGAAAGAATATGAAGATGTTCAGAATGTTGAGGAATACATAAGGAACTTGAGAAAAGGGAGACTTTAAATGATTATCGATACAGATGTCCTTGTTTGATGCAGAAGAGGAAATGAAAAGGCATATAAGGCTATTGATAAGTCTCAGACTTTTTTCATATCAGTTGTGACATATATGGAGTTAGTTCAGGGAATGAGAAATAAGAAAGAATTAAATAGTGTCCGAACAAAAACTGTCTTTTTTGCCAATCTCTGCGTCAGATAAAAATTTTAATCCTCAAAATATTCAATATATTCCTGCGGTTAAAATTTTGATCTTCCTTGACCTTGACAAAAAATCCTAGTTTTCGTTCAGACACTAAATAACCTGCCCAAAGCCATTCATGCTTGCAATGTTAAAGTACTCTATATTTCCGAAGATATATCTTCTAAGGCCATGTTTTACGTTGAACAACATTTCCTAAG
>JAXHSZ010000307.1:0-8274 GCA_034190725.1 Thermodesulfobacteriota bacterium | reverse complement strand
CGACTCTTTTGTTTTTCTTGAAGCCATCTCAATTCCACCTCATTTGATTCCAGCCTTCCCGATCTTTCGACGGATCTTTTCGTCTGAGTACAAGATACCCTTCCCTTTGTATGGCTCCGGCTTTCGAAAGGATCTGATCTTTGCTGCAACCTCTCCCACGAGTTGCTTATCTATTCCTTTAACAGTAATCTTCACCTGTTTTTCCACGTCAGCACTGATGCCTTTTGGAAGCTCAAACGCTATTGGATGTGAGTATCCTAGGTTCAAATTTAACACATTACCATTCACTTCAGCTCGATACCCTACGCCAACAATATTCAGTGTCTTTGAAAAACCATTCGTGACCCCTTCTACCATATTTGCAATCAGACTTCGCATCAATCCATGGAATGCCTTACTTTTTTCAGACTCGTCTATTCGCTCTACGACTATTATTCCATTATCGACAGATACACGAACCCTCTTGTCTATGTTTTGAAAGAGTTCTCCTTTTGGCCCCTTTATTTTCACAGCAGAGCCCTCAAGGATCACTTCAACTCCCTGAGGAACAGGAATCGGTTGTCTGCCTACTCGTGACATCCTTGTTCTCCTTAGAAAAGTCCGTTATTCTCCCTTATTCATTACCGATTCAATACGGGCACCAATTATATCAATTTAATTTTCTGCAAATCTAAAAGGAGCCATTATCCATCGACAGTGAATAAGAGCGAATTATTATTTCCTGAAGCATCTCTTCTTGGACATATCTTCAGCTTGAATATAAAAAACCACAAAATGAGCTTACCAAACAGAGCAGAGCAGTTCACCACCCACCTTCAGTTCTCTTGCTTTTCTGTCCACGAGAACACCTTTTGGGGTAGAGAGGATAGTGATACCTAAACCATTCAACACTCGTGGGATATTGTCATTTTTAACATAAACCCTGCACCCTGGCTTGCTTATCCTTTTTAATCCCGTAATCACCCCATTATTATCCATATCATATTTCAAATATATGGTTAAAATCCCCTGTTTCTTGTCCCTCATCACTTTGTAGTTCTTGATATACCCCTCATCCTTTAATATCTTGGCCACATTCACTTTCAAATTAGAGGAAGGTATATCAACCTTTTTGAATTTTGCCTTGTTGGCATTTCTAATCCTGGTAAGCATATCCGCAAAAGGATCGGTCATCACGGCTCATTAACCTCTCTTTTATAAATCTCTCTACCAACTGGATTTAGTGGTCCCTGGAATCTCACCTTTCAATACATAGGTGCGAAGGCAGATACGACACATATCAAACTTCCTATAGTACCCTCTCGCCCTTCCACAAATGGGACAACGATTGTATTCTCTCACCTTGAACTTCTCTGGCTTTGCAGCCTTAGCAATCAAAGCTTTTCTGGCCACACATCTCCTCCGTACATCCGTCAAAATTCAGCGAAACAGTCTCTTTCAATACTTTGTCAGCGTTTTTATCCCGATTCGTCAGCAATCTTCAATAGTGCTCATCCATAAACGGCTTTTTCATAATCTCTAGGTCAGATTCAGATGTATTCCTGCGTTTAAAATCTTCATCTTTATTAACCGTGCAAAAAATATCTCATTTCTGGATGAACGCTAAAAACCATTTAATCCCTGAAAGGTACTCCTAAAAGCCTCAATAGTGATTTGGCCATTTCATCGTTTTTGGCTGTGGTCACGATAACCACATTCATCCCCTTTACCCTATCGATCTTGTCATAATCAATTTCTGGAAAGATGATATGTTCTTTTATTCCTAATGCGTAATTACCTCTTCCATCAAAAGATTTTCCACTCAAACCTTTGAAGTCCCTTACCCTGGGAAGGGCTATATTTACGAGCCTATCCAAGAATTCAAACATCTTCTCTCTTCTCAAAGTCACCATACAACCGATGGGCATGCCCTTTCTCAGTTTAAACGAGGCGATAGACTTCCTGGCCCGAGTGACTATGGGCCTCTGGCCGGTGACTAAAGATAACTCATTACTGGCGGAATCCAGCAATTTGATGTTCTGAATGGCCTCTCCCAATCCCATGTTCACTACAATCTTCTCAAGCTTGGGAACCTCCATAGAGTTGCTGTAATTGAATTCTTTCATTAAGGCCGGTACAATTTCGTTGATATATAAGTTCTTTAACCTCGCCATCAAACTCCCCTAGTTCCATTATCTTTAAATGACTTCGCTCTTCTTATAGCTGGATCGGATAAGGTGGGATTACTTATCGATAATCTCCTTACATTTCGTACATATCCGAACTTTTCTTCCATCATCGAGTAACTTCTTTCCCGTTCTAACAGGTGCACTGCATTTCCTGCAATATATCATGACATTAGAGATATGAATGGTACCTTCTCTCTCAACAATCCCACCCTTGCTGATCTGAGACGGCCGTGTATGCCTCTTTATAAAGTTCGCCTTTTCAACTATTACTCGATTTTTTTCAGGTATAGTTTTAAGGATCTTTCCGGTCTTTCCCTTTTCCTTTCCGGCAACTACCATTACGAGATCATCTTTTTTCACATGTAATTTCCTTTGAGACATAAAAAAAACCTCACCATAAAACCGGCTCGTCTGGTTAAAATTTTATCAACAATAGTTCTCTGATTTAATGCAGCTGCTCATGATTCACGGCCTTGAACAGCACCCTTACGGTTGCGATGATATGCAGAGGCTTGAAAACTGTCACTACTTACCCAACATATTCTTGTGTCAAAGTCTCTGTGTTCAGTAGCCTAGTTAGTGCCCATCCATAAATGGCTCTTTTCCGCAATCTCTACGTCAGACTCAGATTTTAATCCTCAAATACCCAATGTATTCCTGCGTTTAAAATCTTCGTCTTCCTTGACCTTGCAGAAAATATCTCATTTCTGGATTGACACTAGTTAAAAAATATTATTTACCGGATGGATACTGTCTATTCATATGAGAACTGCTTACTGCTAAGATCAAACAAAAATGGACCTGGCCGATTTCATAACACTTCCGGAGCCAATGATACAATCTTCATAAATTTCTTTGCACGAAGCTCTCGAGCCACAGGACCGAAAATACGAGTTCCTATGGGTTCATTCTGTGGATTGATGAGAACCGCCGAATTATCATCGAATTTGATATACGACCCGTCTTTTCTCCTGACCTCTTTGACAGTACGCACAACTACCGCCCGAGAAACATCACCTTTCTTTACCTTGGAATTGGGGATAGCCTCCTTCACAGAAACAACGATTATATCTCCGAGACTTGCATATCTCCTTCTGGTTCCGCCCAACACTTTAATACAAAATAACTTTTTAGCTCCGGAGTTATCTGCTACATCAAGCATAGTCTGCATCTGAATCATGGTGAACTCCTTGGTGGTACAGTACGTACTTTCCCTCTTGTATCAAACCGCTTTTTCCAATATCCTAAAAACTCTCCATCTCTTTTCTTTGCTTAGTGGCCGGCTCTCAATAATAACTACCTTATCTCCTACTCTGCATTCATTGTTCTCATCATGAGCCTTGTATTTGGCCCTTCTTCTCAAATACTTTTTGTACACTGGATGCTTCTGTAACTTCTCCACCCGTACAACTACGGTTTTGTCCATGGCGTCACTTATGATTATTCCAACCTGGGTCTTTTTACGCCCTCTTTCTTTGGTCTTCATTTTCCCTTTGTAGTTCCCTTTCTCTCAGGACAGTCTTCGCCCTGGCAATACTTTTTTTAACCTGACAGATTCTCGTGGTATTTTCGAGTTGTCCGGTTGCAAGTTGAAATTTCAAGTTAAACAATTCTTCGGACAGATCTTTTTCTTTGTTCTTCAGTTCTACGTCACTCAAGTCTCGAATCTTACTTACCCTCATATAGATCCCTCCGGGAAATAAACCTTGCATGTATGGGCAGCTTATGAGCAGCCAATCGAAAGGCTTCACGGGCAATCTCTTCCTGCACACCCTCCATTTCATAGAGGATCCTTCCAGGTTTTACAACGGCAACCCAATCTACAGGAGCCCCTTTCCCTTTCCCCATTCTCGTCTCAGTCGGTTTCGCTGTGATCGGTTTGTCCGGGAAAATTCTGATCCAAATCTTTCCACCTCTCTTCACATGCCTGGTTATGGCTATACGGGCAGCTTCTATCTGTCTCGTGGTGATCCAACCGCACTCTTGTGCTTGAAGACCAAAATCACCAAAGGCGAGGGTTGAACCCCTACAAGATGTTCCCCTTCTCTTTCCTCTCTGCTGCTTTCTGAATTTTACCTTTTTAGGTTGTAACATGGTTACAGCTTTCCTTCGCTATCTTTCTGTTGAGTGTTCATCCATAAATGGCCTTTTTCATGAAATCTCTGAATAAGAACCAGATTTCAATCCTCTGAAATATATCATTTCCATATGAATGCTATTTCATTGATTCTATGCCTCTCTTTTTTGGGAGAATCTCTTCTTTAAATATCCAGACCTTCACGCCTATGATTCCATATGTGGTTTGAGCCTCTGCAAATCCATAATCAATATCTGCCCGCAAAGTATGCAAGGGAACCCTCCCTTCACGATACCATTCAGTCCTTGCCATCTCAGCACCGCCCAATCTTCCTGCACAAGAGATCTTGATTCCTTGCGCACCCAATTTCAAAGCTGTTGTGACGCTCCTCTTCATGGCCCTCCGAAAAGCAACTCTCTTTTGCAGCTGAAGTGCTATATTCTCAGCAACCAATTGACCATCTACCTCCGGTCTACGGATTTCTTGAATACTTATATAGATCTCCCTTGAAGTCAACTTTTGAAGTTCGTTCTTCAAAGCTTCTATCTCAATGCCTTTCCTGCCGATCACAATTCCAGGTCGTGCTGTGTGAATATTTATCTTTGCCTTGTTTGCGGCTCTTTCAATCTCTATTTTAGAAATACCGGCATGATAGAGTCTGTTTTTTAGAAACTTTCGGATTTTTATGTCCTCTTGGAGTAACTTGGAATAATCCTTTTCAACAAACCATTTGGAACTCCATGTCTTTGTTACTCCCAGTCTGAAGCCAGTTGGATGGACCTTCTGCCCCAAAACTTCCTCCCTTCTAGAACTCTACTTCTCCTTCAATATGACAGTGATATGGCTGGTCCTTCTCCGAATCCTACCAACCCTTCCCATGGCCCTTGCTCTAAACCTCTTCAGTGTCGGTCCTTCATTGACATAAATTGTATCAACAAATAAGACGTCCACATCCATGTTCCTGTCATGAGAGGCATTTGCAATAGCAGACCGCAGAAGCTTTTCAATTATTCTCGCGGATGCTTTCGGGGTGAAATACAAAATATTCAAAGCATCTTCAACATGTTTGCCCCGAATCAGATCGACAACTAATTTCACCTTTCTGGGTGATACCCTTACATATTTAACGGATGCACTCGCTTCCATATTTCAAATATTCCTTGTATCTCTCTAATGTAATTAACCTTTTCTACCTCTTACCCTGGTCTTTCTGTCCCCTGCATGGGAATAGAATGTTCTTGTAGGAGCAAACTCTCCCAGCTTATGCCCTACCATATTCTCAGTAATAAAGACGGGGATAAACTTCTTTCCATTATGCACAGCAATTGTCTGGCCGATCAGTTCTGGTAGGATTGTTGATCTACGCGACCAGGTTTTAATCACCTTTTTACTTGACGTTTCATTGGCCTTTCGTACCTTCTTCAAAAGACTTTCATCGATGAATGGCCCTTTTTTTATCGACCGTGCCACATCAATCTCCTCTGTAATTTCACCATTTTTGGAGTTTCAATCGAACATTATTTCTTCTCAGGTTTCAACTCAAAGGGAAATAAAACAAGTTAATGGCTGAACACATACCTGTGTACCGTCAGCGTCGAGTCCCTCTCTTTGATACGATATACTTGTCCGTACTCTTGTTCTTTCTTGTTTTGTATCCTTTTGTGGGAACGCCCCAAGGAGTCACTGGATGCCTGCCACCTGAGGACTTGCCTTCTCCTCCACCCAGAGGATGGTCAACGGGATTCATGGCAACACCTCGAACCCTGGGCCTTCTCCCAGTCCATCTTTTTCTTCCGGCTTTCCCCAGGGAGATATTCTCATTGTCAATATTCCCTACCTGGCCAATAGTGGCAAAACACTCCTTTAAAACGAGACGAACTTCATTTGAAGGAAGTCTTACCTGAACGTACTTACCTTCTTTAGCGATTAATTGCCCAAAAGTGCCTGCGCTTCGTATAATCTGAGCTCCTTTTCCTGGCTTTAGCTCAACATTATGTATGAATGTCCCCATAGGGATATTTTTTAAAGGCAATGCATTACCAGGTTTGATATCAACTTTCTCCCCTGAAATCACTGTATCACCCACCTGAAGTTTCAGGGGAGCGAGTATATACCTCTTTTCTCCATCAGCATAATTTAAAAGGGCTATATGTGCTGAACGGTTGGGATCATATTCAATACTTGCTACTTTAGCCGGGATGCCGGTCTTATCCCTCCTGAAATCGATGACCCGAAATCTTCTCTTGTGTCGTCCTCCGATGTGCCGGGAAGTGGTTCTGCCATAACAATTCCTGCCACCGGTTTTGGGAAGTGGTCTGAGGAGAGATTTTTCAGGCTTGGTGGCCGTAATCTCATCAAATGTTAATACACTCTGGAATCTCCTTCCAGGTGAAGTCGGTTTATAAGTTTTTATACTCACTGATAACTCCCGCTAAGATAATTGTCATAGGCTTCCAGGTATCTCAATGTCTCAAAATTCGACCTGTGCTGTTGATCAGGATTGCGGTAAGTGCCGCTAACTTGCTTCTTATACGCAAGGACCAGACCCGCATTCTACTACACATGCACACGAAGCGATCCTGTTACATGTACAAACCTTATCGAGGCATGGAGTCCATAAGAAGCAAACAAAGCAAGATACCGAAAAGCTGTGAACTTGGCTTACCGACCAAGTTGAAAAAATTTATACGCCTTCGAAGAAGTCTATGTGATCTCCTGGCTTCAAGGTAACAACAGCTTTCTTCCAATCCCTTCTCCTGCCAACGCTTCTCCCCAATCGTTTCGGCTTGCCTCGAACATTTGATGTGTTGACATTTAATACCTTTACCTTGAAGAGTCTCTCAATTGCATCCTTTATTTCTATCTTATTTGCATCTCTACTTACCTCGAAGGTGAGTTGGTTGTACATTCCCTTTTTGATATCACTCTTCTCTGTAATGAGAGGTTTTCTGATTACTCTGTATATATCTTTCATGACAATAACCTTGTCTCTATTCTCTCAATGGCAGATCTGACGAGCACTAGATTTTCATACCTAATGATATCGTATACATTGAGACCTTCAGGGCGTAGAAACTTTGTATTTTGGACATTTCTCGCTGATCGCTCTAGGTTGAAGTTTTCCATATCTACCATGAGTACGCTCTCAATATCCAGGTTTCTCAGTATCTGTATGAAGGCCTTTGTCTTAATCTCTTCAAGCTCAAATCTATCTAAAACAATTATTTTATCTTCCCTTAACCTTAAAGTCAAAGCTGATTTCAATGCCGCTTTCATTATTTTTTTCGGAAGGGAGTATGAATAATCCCTGGGGGTGGGGCCAAAGACAGTCCCGCCTCCTACCCACAAGGGAGATCTTCTTGATCCGACCCTGGCTCTGCCGGTACCTTTCTGGCGCCAAGGCTTTGCACCGCCCCCCCGAACACTAGCCCTGTTCTTTGTGGATGCGGTACCTCTCCTTCTGTTTGCCTGCTGCATCACAATAACATCGGAAATCAAGTGTTCCTTCACCTCAGTGTCAAAGATATCATCATGAAGATATATCTCGGAAACCTTATTTTTGTCAGTGTCATAAACGTCCAAGACAGGCATTTTTGAACTCCTCAGCAACCTCTATAAATCTTAACTCGCGCCCCATAAACGGATATTTTCAACATTCTCTGTGTCAGACCTGGATTCATATCCTGAAAAAACACAATGTGTCTCTACATGTTACATCTTCATATTCCTTGAATAAAAAAATCATTTCTGGATGAAAACTAGCTCTCTTTCTTTTTCACACTGCTCTTTATGGTGACTATCCCGTTTCTGCAGCCAGGGATTGCACCTTTCAATAGAATCACATTTTCCTCCGGCCTTACTTCAACAACCCGAATGTTTTGAACAGTCACCTTCTCCCCACCATGACGACCAGGCATCTTCTTTCCCTTAAAAACCCGTGATGGGGTGGCACTTGCCCCTATGGAGCCTGGAGCTCTATGAAACATTGATCCATGAGCTCCCGGTCCTCCCCTGAAGCCCCATCGCTTG
>JAXHSZ010000306.1:0-3030 GCA_034190725.1 Thermodesulfobacteriota bacterium | reverse complement strand
GCCAATTTATGCTGAATCGCCTGAAAGGACCCTATGGGTTTATCGAACTGAACCCTTTCTTTTGCATAGGCATTTGCTATGTCCAGGGCAGTTTCAGCTCCTCCCAGCATCTCGGCGCTCTTTAAAACAGAGGCTCTTTGAATAATAAACTCAATCACATCCCATCCTTTGTCTCTCTCTCCTAAAACTTTTTCCTTTGGAACTTTCACTTTATCAAGTGTGACTTCGCATTGCTTGTCGTGTGCTGCGGTGGGCATCACCGCTGTCTTTACTCCGGGACTCTTGGCATCCACCATGAAGACGGTGACTCCTTCTTTTGGATCCTCTTTTTTACTTGTTCGAGCGGCAACCAAAAGGTGATCGGCCACATTGGCGTAGGGGACAAAGAGTTTTGTACCCTCAAGCACATAATCACCGTCCTGTGTCGCACCAAGTTCAACCCCGTCCGCCTCGTAACTGCCATTTTCCTCTGTGAGTGCAAGGGTCCATATCTGCTCTCCGTAGGCTATTTTCGGAAGGACCTCTTTCTTTTGTTCATCAGTGCCGTACTCCAGTATAGGGAGAGAGCAAAGACATACGGTGGCAAAGAAAGGGCCGGGAAGAATGTTCTTGCCCATCTCTTCCATTAAGAGGACTAAATCCATAAATTCTAAACCGGTACCGTCATATTCCTCAGGGAAAATGAGCCCCATCCATCCTAACTCCATCATTTTATTCCACAATTCAGGATCATGCCCTTTCTCATCTTCCCTCAGTTCTCTTACTTTTTCTTTGGGACATTCCTTTTCCATGAATTTCTTTGCAGAATCTATAATCATCACTTGATCTTCTGAAAAATCAAAGTCCATTCTTACACCCCCTCTTAATATGATTTGGGTAATTTTAATCCGAATTGACCGATAATGTTCATCTCCACCTCATCTGTTCCGGCAGCAAATGAAATCCCGGGAAACATCCAATAGAGGCTTTCTATACATCCTTTGAGCTTTGTCCACTTGGACTTCCGATGCAATGGGTCCATCTGAGAGAACGGTCCTAGAATTTCCGTCCCAAGGGTGGCCAATCTCTCCAGTATATGATCGTTAAAGACTTTGTCTCTTGAGGGCTCATACACAGGGACGGCTCCTTTGCTCATCTTTGCAATTGTTTCGTATGCCAGGACCTTCTGTACTTCTGTTTCAATGGCCATTTCAGCCAACTTGTGTCGAATTTCCGGTTCTTGAAAAAGATCACTTTCCTTTGTATATTGAATGAGTTCATCCAGGATCCTCTTATTATACCCATAGCCTCTCCCGGCAACACTTCCTCTTTCATAACCGAGAGAATGCATGAGCTGATACCACCCGTTGTTCTCCTTTCCCACAAGATTAGAAGCAGGGACTTTCACATCATCAAAGAACACTTCATTGAATATATGGTATCCTGCATAGTTAATCAGTGGTCTCACCGTGATCCCTTTGCTTTTCATGTCCACTATGAAAACACTGATCCCATGGTGTTTCTTTGCGGCATTAGGGTCCGTTTTCACAGCGAGCCAACACCACCTCGCCCTGTGGGCTGCACTGGTCCATATCTTTTGTCCATTGATTACATAATCATCTCCCTCTCGAACCGCCCTGGTCCGAATGTTTGCAAAGTCACTTCCGGCATTTGGTTCACTATATCCTGTACACCAGACACCATCAGGGCTTCCTGAAGCGATGAGTGGCAAATGCTCTTTTTTGAGATCATCCGACCCGAACATCATAAGAGAAGGTCCTACCCAGTCGACTCCACCCACTCCCATTGTGGTACCGGATATGCCCCAATACGATGCTTCCTCGGAGTATACTAATTGCTCCCAGAGAGAAGCACCTTTACCGCCATACTCTTCAGGCCAGGACATGGTGAGCCAGCCCTTTTCGGAGAGTTTCTTGGACATGGACATGGCAAATTCCCAGTCCTCATCATTGCTTTCCTCCTCCAACATGGCTGCAAGCCAACCCTCCGGCAATTCCTTCTTTGCAAATTCACGGATTTCCTGCCTCAGCTTCTCTTCCTTTTCGCTAAATCTAAAATCCATTGTATCCTTTACCTCCTCTCAAAAGGTTCAACACGTGAATTGCTGTTTTTGTAACTTCTCAATAGAGAGTGTCCATCCATAAATGGCTTTTTTCCGCAATCTCTGCGTCAGACTCAGATGTAAGGGCACGTAGCAACGTGCCCCTTCATACCCAATGTATTTCTGCGGTAAAATCTTCGTCTTCCTTGACCTTGCAAAAAATATCTCATTTCTGGATGGACACTCAATAGGCCAAGATCATAAAAACAACAGCTTAGGGGATAATCCTATAACTTGCGATACTTGCGATACTTAAGTTTTTGAGAAGTCTCTCATTGATTTTTCAAGACTGCGATTCGACCAAAGGATAGTTTTTTTTTAGTAATAATGTCAAGAAAAATATATGGATCAAACAATTTCCTGCTGTATGATAGTGTTGTAAATATTTTTTTCGAATTCCAAAACTTGGGGACTGTACCAGGCGAAACTTGTAAGCCGTTTAAAATATATTCCATAACTCTCCGCATCCACCCTTTTTTTGAATACCAGGTAGTTAAGCATCATCAATGCGTTAAAATACGGGATTTTTTCTTTCTTCATGTGTAAAAGGATCTTCTTGTCGTCAGATATAACCGGAAGACGCCGTTCGAGAGCACAGAGAATGAGCTTCTGGTCATTTGATTCAGCATGCCCAATACATGGAATTGGAATGACCTGTAAACTCTCATATCCAGTTTCATCGAGTACTTCCTGTGGGGAATACAGCTTCACTTCCATTACAAGCTCGCTGAAGAAACCGGCTTTATGCATATAAATGATCGACGAAGCATCTACAAGCGCCTTTCTCAGACTTTTAAACTGCGAGAGCACATCGTCTCCATTGGTTTTCGCACGCATTTATACCAAAACAAAATCAATCAAGATCATTTTGAGAAAACAGCACATGATGTGTTCCATGAGCACCTTTGAACGCAAAAAGTCAATGGGGC
>JAXHSZ010000305.1:0-5288 GCA_034190725.1 Thermodesulfobacteriota bacterium | reverse complement strand
CATTCTTTGTCGCAACCTCTCTGCCAGATCTACAATGGCGAGCTCCCCCTCCCCTCTTACCACTGAGTCGAAACACTCTTCTTGTTTTAATATCCTGTCTGCAAGGAATGTGGCATGATGCCCGCCCAGGCATATATGTATCATACTGTCTTCCTCTTTGAGAAGCCTGCTGATCTGGATGGCACTCTCCATGGTGGCGACGGTGGGAGAAAATCCCACAATTGCAGGATGAAGATCAAGAACTTCACGAACTACCTCTTCCTCTGAGATATCTCTTGTTGCTGCATCAATGACATTCACGTCATATCCATGCTCACGCAAGACAGACGTTAAATACCCGATACCTATATGTTCCAGGGTAAAACTCGATCCCGCAAAATAACAGGGTATGCCGGTCTTCAAATTGATGAATACAATCTTGAAATACATGCTCTTGGCGTGCATCTATTTCTCCTTTTCAACTTTACCTTTGGCGTCTTTCATTTTCTGATGGTTTTTTTTATGAATACCGAATGGATCACTGGTGGATTCTTCAGAGGGAAAATATTTATACCTAAATTGAGCGATTCTTTCCGTCACGAGAGGTTGTAGATTGCTGAATATGGAGTAAAAAACGATCCGAAGCGGACGAAAGTGAAGCCACCCCTTCAGTGAGTTCGATTCGAAACGTTTTTTTCTTCAGATTCAGTAAGATACAGCCTCGCAGTAGGAAAGAATCGCTCAATTTAGGTTATATTCTTCCTTATGACCACATGTTATAGGATCAAGTAAAACATTCGATTAAATTGAGTCACTCGTAACAATTCATTGAAAAAAGAATCTTCATAATATTTGAATTATTGAAAAGAGTCGTTTCAACGACAGTCAAATCTCAGTTCGTGGAAAACTTGCATTCAAGTAAGCGTATAAAATGAGCAGATGACTATCAAATATTCACCGAGAAGTACATCATATTATAGAATATCGCATACATATACATATTTATAACACAGCATCGAATCAAAAACGGCTTAGTTCTTCAGAAAAAGACGTGTAACAGATGAGAGGTTTTTCAAGTCCTTTATGATATGATTGCCTTAATGGAATTAAAATGTTGTCCATGCAACAACAGCATAGATTGTAATGATTACTCACGTAACCAAAGAAAGATAAAAATGACCCTTTACGTTTGCAAACTCAACTACTTTTCCCCTGTTTTTAAAAAAAGAATATCCTCCCCAAACCCATGTAACCAGGTAAGAAACCAAAAACAGAATCAACAAAAACTTCATCGACGTCTCCTCCTTTTTGTGTTATACTTCGATATCATTTACTCCTACCTGTCCACAAACGGTTCTTTTCCACAATCTCTACCTCAGACTCAGATGTACGGAATGCTTTCCTGCTGTTAAAATTCTCGTTACAAATGCTCATCGAAATGACAGAATAAAATATGTGAAGTCAATGACATTGGCTATTATTGTGAATTCGTGTCCATCCGGAAATGAGATATTTTCTGCAAGGTCAAGGAAGACGAAGATTTTAACCGCAGGAATACATTGGTACTTTGAGGACTAAAATCTGAGTCTGACGCAGAGATTGCGGAAAAGAGCCTTTTATGGATGGGCACGAATTAGATTTGATTATAGTGACAATAACTGAAGAATGTCAAGGCAATTTCTGAAGTTGTGAGTGGTTCAGTATAAACTGAAGCATTGTTCTTTTCTTGACTCTATCTGATACTCAGTTCGTTCAATCTAAAAATGAGTATCATTGATTTTGTTATCACTCAATCAGTAATCACTGTTCAAATAACAGATACTATTGCTTTCTCGCAGTGAAATTTTAGTTTCTTTGCATTTGATTCCAACACAGAGATTGTAGAAAACAGCCATTTATAGATGGGCACAAACTATTTTAAATAAGAAAGGGGATGAGACATGAAGATTAAAAACACATTTTTACTGACAGGTATGATATTTGGAAGCCTCTTATTCATCAACAACTTGAACAGCCAGGCAAAAGAAGTACGTGGTGTTACTGATGACACAATCACCGTCGGCACTGTGATGGACCTGACGGGCCCGGTAGCCGACAACCTTACTCCTTATGCTGTGGCGGTGAGAAATTACTTCAAACACATCAATGATCAAGGGGGAATCAACAACAGGAAAGTGAAGGTCATTGTTGAAGACGACCGATATTCAATACCTATGGCTGTTGCTGCATTCAAAAAATTGGTTTTCAGGGATAAAGTATTGTCCATCATTGGGATGGGCAGTCCTCAAACAACTGCCCTTTTAAATCAAATCGAAAAGAACAAACTTCCCACAATAACATACAGCCCTCTCATAACCATGACGAATCCATTCAGGAGATATGTCTTTAATCATTCAGTAGATTACGGATTTCAGACCATGATGCTGATCGATTATGTCAAGAAGGACTTGAAAGTAAAAGATGCACGATTTGCAATAGCAACAGGAGACAGGGTATGGGGAAAAAGAGCAATAGAATCATCAAAAGAACGTCTTAAAGAGTATGGATTAAAGCTTTTGGACATCGAGCTTCTCCCAATGACTGTAATGGACGCCAGTACGGAAGCCATGAACCTGAGGAGGGCAAAAGCAAATTATGTGCTGATGCTCCACGGGGCACCTGCATCAATAGCATTGTATAATTCTTCAAAAAAGATTGGATACGCTCCCACATTCCTTGCAGGTGATGCCTCTTGTCCTGATGTGGTTGTACCAAGAGCAAGAGATGCAGCGAAAAATGTTATCGGCACATGGTCATTTAACTCATGGTTTGACAAGACACCTGGAATAAACAGAATGAAAGAACTCACATTGAAATACCAGCCAAAAGCAGGAAAACCCAATAGACATTACTCCTGGGGTTGGGTGGCTGCGATGATCAGTGCAGAAGGCATGAAGAGAGCCGGCAGAGATTTGAATGGTGAAACCCTTGTCTCGACATTGGAATCAATTCAGAACTTTGATACAGGAGACATAAGCGGCCCGATTAATTACAGTTCAAAAAGTCACAGAGGGGCTGAATATATAAGGTTTCTGAAAGCAAATATAGAGAAAGGACGGTTTGTTCCCATCACAGGGTGGAGAAAACTGGAAGAATAAGACTTATAAGAGATTATTGGAGAGGTAAAAGAAGGATTTGATATTCGAAGATATGAGAGTATACAAAGTGGGAGAATACGAATTTTGCTGGCAAAGTCCGGTGCTGATTGCCATGACAGGGGAGCCCATGTATTGGTTCAGGCATTCAAGGACGTGGGAATGGAAGTGATCTACACCTGAGTCTGACGTAGAGATTGCGGAAAATAGCTATTTTTTGATTGGCACAAGCTAAACATTCCTAATATGTTCACAAATATCGATAAAAAGAGGATAATTTTCTTGTATGTTTTGGGTTCTGCAATCGATGCATCTCAAGTCAATGCTATAAGAGGTGAAGTAACAAGTATGAAACGAGAAGGGATGGGGTACAGTTCTGATCACTTCCGTTTGGTGGAGAGGCCATCCTTTCTTTGAAAACCATGGGGCACTGTTCATGATTCGCTTAAAATGATCACAAAGAGAGAGGAGGAAACAATGCAAAGGAAGATCGTATTAAAACATGTTTTGCTCATTTTTGTATGTGTTGCCATTGTAGGAATTGTTAACGATGGCCCCTCTGTTTACGCAGGGAATGCTCCTGGGATCACAGACAGTAACATAAAATTGGGCATGATTTTAGATCAAACCGGTCCAGCTGCTAATGTGACTATTCCCATAACCCGCGGTATCCAGAGTTACTTAAGACATGTAAATGAACTGGGGGGGGGTCAATGGCAGGAAAGTTCAATTACTTGTTGAAGATGATCGCTATGCCATTCCAATGGCTATAACTGCTTTCAAGAAACTTGTCTTTAAAGATAATGTATTTATTCTCATGGGTCCTACTTCAACCGGTGCCATTACTGTCCTCAGTAAGTCAATACAAAAGAACAAGATTCCTCTGGTGTCTATAGTTATGCCACCAATAACAGTAAAACCCTTTAAACGATATGTATTCACAATTGCGGATATCTATCCGAATCAGATGAAGATATTAATCGATTATATGCTGAAGGACAGAAAGCCGAAAGCGCCACGCATCGGCCTGGTCTATCCTGATAATGAAACAGGTAAAGTGGACCGTGAAGCAGGTCTGAAACACCTTGATTCGTATAATCTGAAACCGGTCATTAAGGTCGTTCTCAATTCCGGGTCGCTTGATGCCGGCTCACAAATAATGAGCCTAAAAAGAAACAAAGTAAATCACATGCTTCTCTGTGGTGGCATTCCACAGACAGCGGCTGTTTTATTGAGGGATACTAAAAAATATGGCTTAGATGCCACACTCTTTGGGAGCTGGGCGACGTGTGCCGAAGAAGTTATCAGGACTGCCGGTGAATCAGCAAAAATATTTCATTCAATCAACCACATGAGTTCTTGGTATGATGAAGGAACAGGAGTAGCAAAAATGAGGAAGATTACCCTTAAATACGCTCCTGGTACGGAAAAGCCCTATCGTGGAAAGATATATACTCATGGCTGGGTTCTTGGACTGGTAACGATAGAAGGATTAAAGAGAACAGGCAGAAACCTAGAAAGAGAAGCATTTATTGAAACAATGGAGGTCATAAAGAACCTGGACACAGAGGGACTCTGCGGCCCTATCAGTTATAGCCCTAAAAATCATAAGGGTGGTAATACATGGAAAATCTTTAAGGCAAATCCAGAAACAGGAAAATTCATCCCATTGACTGAGTGGAGAAAGTCAGATTAATGGTTGGAACAACATCATATCCTCTATCGAATCATTTCATGGGAGGCATTATTGAAACAGGGTATTTGGTTATATTTATATTCTAAGAATAGGAGGAGCTTAATGAAATTGAAAAGAATATTATTTGTAACGGTTGGATTGTTTGTAGGTATTTTCTTCTTTAACAATTCTTTAAGTCATGCAAAGGAAGTCAGAGGAGTGACAGATAAAACAATCCGACTCGGTGTCATACTAGACCATACAGGTCCTGCTGCCAATGTGACCCTTCCCATAGCTCAAGGCATAAAGACATGGGCCAGATACGTCAATGAACAAGGAGGCATTCATGGAAGAAAATTAGAGGTCCTTGCGGAAGATGATCGTTATTCTATTCCTGCTGCCATTTCCGCATATAAGAAACTGGTTTTCAAAGACAGGATATTTGCACTGTGCGGTCCCGGTTCCGCGAGTTTTCTTCCGCCTCTCTGGAGAAAGTTCCA
>JAXHSZ010000304.1:0-8524 GCA_034190725.1 Thermodesulfobacteriota bacterium | reverse complement strand
ATTCTGGAGGACTATGGACTTCTTGATTCTTGCGCCGTTTTCCTTTTGTTTGTTGTGGTTTATAAGCCCCGCTATTCCGCACATAACGATCTTCCTCTCTTTTTGTACTCTCTTTGTTTGTGCGCAGTATAGATGTTAAGCGCGATGGTCTGTTATTGGGTGTTTGCATGCCTTTTCACTCTTCTTGAGAACATTCTTTATACAAGTGTTTTAGGGAAGCGATCTGATATATTTCTACTGTCTAAGGTTCAAAGCCCGATGTTTATCGCATAAAAAAAGGTGTCCTTTTCGATTGGACACCTTTGTCACCACCGAGTATCACAGCACCTCATTGTGCTTCACTCAATCATCCCGTTGGAAATGATTTTCCCATCGGATTGCTTTATTTTGTGTTCTTCCAGAAATGAGATATTTTTCTGCAAGGTCAAGGAAGGCGAAGATTTCAACCTCAGAAATATATTTTGTATTTTGAAGATCAAATCCCGAATATGACGCAGAGATTGCGGTAAATAGCCATTTATGGATGAACACTATTTGCCACTTATCGAGTTATTATCCCTCTGCCTCAGGAAGAAATAACTCATGATTTCCCACCAGCCACTTGCCTCGCTTTGTATTCCACTCATTTTTTTCCATCAGTGGCCTTTTCAAGACTTCTTGTAAGAGAGCATAAAGATCTTCATCAGCACTGTTCAAAAAAAAATCTTCAAGAATTTCAATGGACTGCTCTTGAATGTTGTGATCCACAATTCACCTCGGCGAAATTCCTTCATCATCATTAAAACACCTCTCTTCATCACCCCGCAACATCTTGAAATTCAGCCACCTGAGACGCGAGAGATTTTTTTCAAGAATACTAGAAGTCCATATCAACAATAATCCTATGCACTCCCCTCACCTCGAAATCCTTTTCTTCCCTATTGTGTGCAAATCTTTCAAGAGCATCTCTCTGGTCCTCTGTGAGCGGTAATTCACCCAGAAATTCCGTGAACTCGCCATTTTCATAAACGATCATTTCAGCCATGACACCCTCCTTTCAAGGAAGCTCCCCATTCTTCATGTAAGGTCGAAATCACATGCCTCATGAAAACAAGTGGGGATTTAAGTGGAGATGAAAATTTCTTGATTGACAATGGGAGGTTATCCATTTAGGCATACTTAATTATATAATTGAAGCTAATAGCCCATTGCCCCTTCTGTTTAATATTATTTAATATTTTAATAAAAATTAATCTCAATGTCAACAGAAAAACAACTTAGTTAAGAATTATATCACTTTTAATTTAATTCTTCTAAAATATAGTGGCATTATAAAGTTCTACTTTAAATTAAGTTATACTGAATTTAATGAGTGTGGTACGGGGGTAAACATTCATCTCTAAATTGAAATTAATTTTGACTTTTTTTCCTTTTCAGTTAAACTATATAGCTTACACATCTTTGCACATCATTTCGAGGTGGTCTGATGAGGGAATGCTATAGCAGTGGTATACAATACCTGGATGATCTCATGGGGGGAATCCAGCTCGGAGACAATGTAGTCTGGGTGTTGCAATCTGGAACATACTTTGACTATTTCCTGGAATTTTTCTTAACCACGAGTGACAACGACTATCTTCATAATATTTATATAAGCTTCGATTTTCCGCCGCAAAAAGTATATTCCCGCTATAAAAACTATTTCGACGGAGGTGACTTCATACTCATCGATGCCTTCACATTTGGGAAAGGTAAAGGAGATGAGTTTTTTCGCTCATTCTATGAAACTGAACCCATCAAATCGGGAAGAGTCAGAGTCCATTGCGTAGAGAATGCCAGCGAATCCGAACAATTCATTAAGACACTTCAGAAATTTCAAAAGGAATTCAAAGAAGGAACATTGTGCAAATATGTCTTTGACAGTTTAACGGGTATGCAGGAACTCTGGGGGGAGAGAGACACACTTCATTTCTTCACGTATACGTGTCCAAAGCTCTTTGAACTCAAGGCCCTGGCCTACTGGCCTTTGGCCAGAGATGCCCATTCAAAGGCATTTTTAGCAAATATCAGTCACATCACTCAATTGGTCATCAGCCTGGATGTTCAAAAAGACAGTACATGTACACTCGGTTTTTTGAAATTGGATGGCAGGCCTTCTCATTTGCTTAATAAAATACATTACTATACATTTCAGGACAACACGATAAGCTTTCTGGAATCTCAGGAAGAAGCAAGGGGCAGCAAGTTTGAAGATGATGAGTTATTTGGGTCGCAAAAGGATCGAGAAAAGATTCCAAAATTCTTGCTTCAAAAGGACAAAATTAAAATCGGAAGGCGGATCAGAGACTTCAGATTGAGTAGAAATGTCTCTCAAGTGGAGTTGGCTCGAGCTTTAGGAATTACACCCAGCGCGCTCTCTCAAATAGAACATGAACAGAGTCTCCCTTCTCTTCAACTTTTTGTAGAGATTGCCCGGTTTTTTAGGAAATCCCTTGATTCATTCCTTACAGACTCTCCGACCCCCTCGTTATCTCCTAGGTCCAGCGGGGATAAACGAGATGAAAGACCATCACGTTGATTTCCTGTGAATGAACAGGATATGAACTGAACCTCAGGGTCTGCACTAAAAATGTACCATTTTGACATCCCATCTTTATACGATCTGCATATGCAAAACTACAGGAAGAGTTGAATCTTTTCATTGCCTGTCCAGAAATGAGACATTGAGGGGCACATTGCAATGTACCCCACAATCTGAATATGATATAGAAATTGCGGAAAATAGAAATTTCTGCACAGACATTCTTTAGATTCCCAACCCAAGGGGGTATCTTTGAGGTCATTACAATCAAAAGTTGCAATAATTTTGCTCAGTGTTTTCGTCATACTGGCAGCAATGAATTACGGTCTCCATCAATATGGTATCCTCCCAATCTTTCTCGGTCTTGAACGAGATGAAGCAATAAAAAATGTTCAACGTTGTATTGGGGCTATTGAAAGAGAGATTCACCATCTTGACAACCTCTGTTGGGATTGGTCAGCCTGGAATGACACCTATGCATTCGTTGAAACACTGTCAAATGATTACATTGAAGCAAACCTGAGTTTCAGATGTTTTTCGGATAACGAGTTGAACCTGATCTACATCATTGGAAAAGACGGAAAAGTAATATGGAGCACTGTTTATGATCTTGGAAAAAAGATAAAAATGTCATTGTCGGATTTCCCCAAGGACTTCTTCTCACATTCGCACCCTCTTCTCTCACAATTAAATGCAGACAAACCAATATCCAAGAAGAACGTCTCCGGGATTTTAATGACCGAACGCGGGCTTATGCTTATCAGCTCTCGGCCGATCATCACAAGCAATAATGAAGGCCCAATTCGAGGCGCATTGATATTAGGTCGATTCATTAATAATAACTTGATAAAGACACTTGTTGAACAGACACAGGTAACCTTTGATATTGATGCACTACAAGGGGATTCAGTATCAAAAGCTGTCAAGTCAATTTCAGAACGACTCCAAGACGAATCTCCTCATCTGATTGAAAGAGATGGACCCGAACATCTCATGGTTCATACATATTACCCAGATATCAAGGGCGACCCGGCACTCCTTATCAATGTTAAAATTCCCCGAAAGATATATGCCAAAGGATATACTACACTCAATTATGCTCTGATCTCATTTTCCGTGTCTGTACTCGTTATGCTTCTGGTTGTTTTATTGCTTTTTCGTCGCACGGTTCTCACACCCATAAAAGAGCTGACTCTCCACACTCTCTCAATCGAAAGAACAGGTGACCTCTCAGTCCGTCTTTCAAAAAAACGCAAAGATGAAATAGGGACACTTGCGAGAGAATTCGATGGGATGGTGACACAATTAGAGAGACGCTCTACTGAATTGACTCATTTAAATTCAAAGCTGGAAAATGATATTATTCTGCGAAAGAAGGCAGAAACATCACTGCTGGAGAGTGAGAAGAGGATCAACAGATTAAAGAAGATGGAAGCCATAGGACTCATGGCGGGAGGAGTTGCTCATGACTTGAACAACATTTTGTCAGGTATTGTCAGCTATCCGGACTTGATCTTGATGAATTTGCCAGAAGAGAGTAACCTCAAAAAGCCCCTTGAAGCGATCAAGAATTCAGGACAAAGAGCTGCAGCTGTTGTTGCTGATCTGCTTACATTGTCAAGGGGTGTGGTGTACGAAAAAAATATTGTAAACTTGAATGAAATAGTGAACGAATATCTCCTCTCTCCTGAGCATAAAAGACTCATGCAGATTCATTCGTTCGTTACAGTGAAGACCGATTTGGACCAAGATTTAATAAATATAAAAGCCTCACCTTTCCACATGAGAAAAGTTATCATGAATTTAGTCATCAATGCATTAGAAGCGATTTCCGGTAAAGGAACGGTGACTCTATCCACTCGCAATCAGTATTTGGATGCACCTATAGAGGGGTATAGTGATGTATGCACAGGTGAATATGCCAAATTGACTGTATCCGATGATGGTGAAGGCATATGCTCTGAGGATATTGAAAGGGTGTTTGAACCGTTTTATACAAAGAAGATAATGGGAAGAAGCGGTACCGGATTGGGTTTAGCGCTTGTTTGGAACACAGTCCAAGACCATGAAGGGTACATAAACGTGACCAGTGGTAAAGAAGGCACTGCCTTCGAACTGTACTTTCGGGAAACAAAGGAGAAGTCTACAGACAAGAGCAAACAAATCCCTTTAGAGGAGTGCACCGGAAACGGAGAGAAAGTATTGGTTGTTGATGATGATGAGACGCAAAGAGAAATAGCATGCGGGATGTTGACAAAACTTGGATATTCTGCTGTATCCTTCTCTAACGGAGAAGAGACTGTTGAATACTTAAAAGAGCATACAGTGAATTTGATTGTTCTCGACATGATTATGGATGGAGGAATGAGCGGCAAAGAGACATATGAGAAGATAATACAGATTCACCCAGGTCAAAAGGCTATCATAACAAGCGGTTTCTCCGAAACTGACGATGTGAGAAAAGCTCAGAAATTGGGAGCAGGTCAATACATAAAGAAACCGTATACCCTGATGGAAATAGGTATCGCCATCAGGAACGAATTGAAAAGGTCATAAAGCTTGTTCTCTGTCTCAGTTCAGAGATTCTTTGAAAAACCTTATCAACTTTTCACGGTACAATACGCCAAATCTCGTGAATGCTTCAGTGTGTTTCCCCCCTTCAATGGTCCATAAATATTTTGGCTCCTTCGCCTTTTCAAAGAGCCATTTCGAATGATGATAAGGGATCACTTGGTCGGATGTCCCGTGGATAAGCAGTATGGGTAAGGGTGATATTTTGTGGATGACGCCGTCCGGATTGTGTTTATTGCTTACGACAATATATGAGAGAGGCCATTTTAAGAGACTCAGGAGAGGTATCCCCCCGATTTTGTCTCGTACGATACTTCTGTAAGAAAAAAAAGCGGAATCAGCCACTACAGCTCGTATCCCTTGAAACCTCTTTTTACCGAGTACTGTGACGGCGTTGGCTCCACCGAGGCTTTGGCCAAGGATGAAGATCTTCTCCTGATCAATGTCCTCCCTGGTTTTTATGTATTCAATGGCAGCGATACAATCTTCGTAAATCCCCTGCCGATTCGGATTTCCTTCTGACTTACCGTATCCACGATAATCGAATGTGAAGAGATTGAATCCCTCCTCTGGCAACCAGTCCACAAAAGCAAAGTGCGCCGTCAGATTTTGAGCATTTCCGTGGAAGTGAATCACCGTTCCCACAGGACTTTTCATTGAAGGCAAAAACCATCCATGCAGTCTTGTGTTGTCTTTACTTTGGAAAAACACGTCCTCGTATTGAAGATATTTGTCGGAAGGTGTTCTGTAAACGATCCTGTCTGGATAATAAAAGAGGCTATTGACACAACCGGATAGAGACAATGACGAGAGAAAAATTATAGGGACAAAAAGAACACCATAAAATATTCTTTTGTACATACGTCGAACGAATCCGATATTATTGAGGAATATCTGAATTTTCTCCTTCTTCACCCATACACCAGAAACTTAAATCCAAAGGATAAGTGGCGTCTCTGTTCACAATGCTCTTGTATTCATGCCAACTCAGTGCAGCCTTCTGCATAATACGGTTTTGAAAATAAGGATCATCATTCTTCATAAACCGTTCCTGAATGAGGGAATCGAACGAAGAAACAGTGACATCGTTTCCTATGCCTTTCAAGCGTTCGGCATGAAGGTTGAGGTCCTGTCCTCGGCCTATGACAATCTCAAACTGAACAAAATGATGGAAGGAATACTCTGAATGGAAATATTCTCTATTGTCTGATATCCATTCTCTCCAATATGAAATCTGATTCAAAGCATGAGAAAATCGTGTCGAAAGATCACTTCTTGTATTGAATACGGAGTCTGAAGGTCTTTCCAACCTGACAAAGGTCAACCATGACGCACAACACAGGCCAAACATTACAAAGTCAGGAGGAAGAGAATCCCCTAGACTCGGCCTTGCAACAACAAGATCGTGCCATTTATGATTTCTCCCCTGGAGAAGGAGATAGCAATGTTCTTCTATAAATTTACGAATGTCATCTTTGCCGAGATCAGCATCGATAAGATTGCGATATTCACGGATAACCGAATCCCATGGAATATGGGAAAGTGGAACACTCCTTGTTTGAAATGATCTTTTACTTGACATATTTTCCTCGACTCCCTGAATTCGGCAGACCCATCCGTTTCATATGACGCATCTCTCATGTCTTTTTTTCAGCCAGGAAATTCAGAAAGAATACAACAAAAAAACCAATAGCTGCCAACAAAATTGCTGTCATGGCTTCCTTATCCCATTGAGAAGGCAGGCTATTGGCCTGCACAGCAGCCAGCACATTTCCATGGGAATCAGTCACGCTCTCAAGTGTCGTCTTCCAGGGCCAGACTTTTCTGAGAGATCCGAACATCAGGCCCGTCAATACTGCGATCGTAAGATTGTAATATCTATTGAAAAACCAATTCAACAGACGAACAAATGTAATCAACCCCACCACCGCTCCGGCAGCCACGATAAAAAGAGTAAGTACATCACGGTTGTTCACCGCTTCAAGGACATAGTGATATTTGCCCAAAAGCACGAGGATAAATGCCCCAGATATTCCGGGAAGAATCATCGCGCATATTGCAATTGCCCCGCTCATAAAGAGAAACCAATAAGTGTTAGGGGTTGTCGCAGGCATCATGCCGACCAGTAAATATGTGCAAACAGCGCCCAAGGCTGCCATAATGAGAATAGATGGGGACCATCTGTCAAGATACCGGCTCACAGTAAATACGGAGGCCACAATCAAACCAAAAAAAAATGACCAAATGAACACGGGCTGGTTGTGAAGAAGCCAGGAGAGAATTCTTGCGAGAGAGAAGATGGCAATTAAAATACCGACACCTACCGCCAGCAGAAAACGCCAGGAAGTGCCGTTAAAGGCGTCTATAACCTTGAAAGAGAAAAACAATCGAAAAAAGTTCAGATCAAAGGATCGTATAGACTTGATGAGTTCCTCATAAATCCCCAGGATAAATGCCATAGTCCCGCCTGATACTCCCGGTACGACATCAGCGGCGCCCATACAGAAACCCCTCAAGGTCAATCCCACGTAATTGGGAAACGAGCGTTGGGAAACTTCAGTTCTTTCACTCATACTCTTACCTTCTCGTTATGTAATGGTTCATTTCCGGATGAACATTAAACTGAAAAACAGGCAGACATCTCTTCCATGAAAGAGTAGTCTGTCAGATCAAGACACAGCGGAGTGATCGATATATAGCCTTGGGAAACAGCATGTGAATCGGAACCTTCAATCTCTTCAAAGCCGAGGTTGTTATTTCCGAACCAGTAGTACTTCTCTCCCCTTGGGTCCACCTTTTCAACGATCGAACCGCCGTGGATCCTTCTCCCCTGCCTCGTGATCTTGTAGTGTGGTTCTCTGACGATATCCTCATCCGGGACATTTACATTCAAAAATGTACCCGCAGGAAGCCCCTTCTCAAGAACATAGACGGCCACCTTTAGGGCAAAATCAGCAGCATTTCGGAATTCAAAATCCTTCTCTGCAACAAGAGAGATGGCAAAAGATGGTATTCCGAGCATTGTTCCCTCACGGGCGGCTGCTACAGTACCTGAATAAACAATATCTCCAGCAAGATTCCCCCCTTTGTTGATGCCTGATACAATCAGATCGGGTTTCATTTTTAAGACACTATTTACACCAAGATTGACGCAATCAGTGGGAGTCCCATTCACAGTGTATCGTTGATGAGCAATCTCCTTAACACGAAGGGGTTTATGGAGGGTAAGAGAATGGCTTGCAGCGCTCATCTCTCTGTCAGGGGCCACCACCCATGCTGACATTTATGGAATTGATAGGTCCGATAGTGCAAATTCTTGGGCTGATGCTTACGTTGATGAGAACGATGGTACTACAAGAGAACTTACATTATCGATGATTGATAGTGCTTTTG
>JAXHSZ010000303.1:0-3019 GCA_034190725.1 Thermodesulfobacteriota bacterium | reverse complement strand
TTAGGACAGAAATGATTAGTAAGGTCTATCATGCCAATCTCCTTTCTATTCAGAGTTTACTAATTGTACACTGAAGAAAGGCTGATGGCAAGAAAAAAACAATGATTAGGTGACATCGCCTCAAATTGTAACTATCAGAGAAACATATCCGGGTTTATTGTACGTTATATTACTTCTTCGTGGTTTCCGACCGATAACGCAATAAAATTGCGATATGTGGGGATGAATAGCGAATTGTGAGAGGTCACCCCAGGTCCACTTCGGCCTTTACCGTAACATAATTTGACCGAAGTTGCGGGGTTTCAAGAAAAAAGGTAAGTGCTCCCGCCAATCCAAAACAAACAGCAGCCACTAGAAAGGGGATAAAATAACTTCCGGTAATGTCAAAGACAAACCCACCTGTCAATGAACCGATGATTGCCCCTATACCCGCCATTGCCCAGAATATCCCCATGATTTCAGTGAGGTTTTTCGTGCCGAAATAATTTCCGATAAGCCCCGGAATCTGAGGAACCCTCGCTCCATAAAAGAAACCATATACCACAACAAATGCAAAAAACATGGAAGAGGTCCCAATAAAGGGAAGCCAGAGAAGTGTGGCAGTGGAGAAAAATGCTGCGACCATAAGGGATCGTTTCAGTCCGAAAAAATCAGAGAAGGCACCTCCAAGCAGTCGCCCCAGTATACTCATTCCGCCGATGAATCCAAGGCCGGCAGCGGCGGCTCCTTTGGGTATGCCCATGTTGATAGCAAATGGAACTATATTGATCATCACAAGATGGACTGGAAGGGCACAGAGTGTCCAGATGAAACCCATTATGACAAATGTTTTGGTCTTTACTGCTTCCTGAGTAATCCATTCTCTCCTTTCATGCCGAACATTGCTGTCTGCAATTGCCCGGCCTTCCTGCAATTGTCCTGACTCTTCATTATCCAGTTCTTCTTCTCCCAGTGGTCTGAGGCCCATATCCGCGGGTTTATCCACCATGGCAAGAGCCACCAGTGTCAGGACAATCCACAAGAGACCCCCAATGATGAAATATGAAGTACGCCATTGATAATGTGATATTAAATAATTTGCTAAAGGGGCTGCAATCAACGGACCTGCACCGATACCTGAAACGACGATGCCCAGGGCCAGTCCCTTCTTTTTTACAAACCATTTTTGAACAATCGATGTGGGTAACGCTGTAGTGGCACCCACACCCAATGAGGCGAACAAATAGAACGCATAAAATTGCCACAGTTCTCGTACCGTTCCACAAAGGCTGAAGCCTATTCCCATGAGTATGGCGCTTATGAGAAACATGATCCTCGATCCATATCTGTCCGCCATTCTCCCTATTACGGGCATTGCAAACGTGACGACTGCAATATGAAGGGAATGAATGGTGGATATGAGTCCTGAGCTCCATCCGAATTCACTCTGCAATGGCTTGAAGAATACTCCCAAAGAAAAAAAGAAACCATAACTCGATGCACTCAAGAAACAACAAAATGTAATTATCCAACCATAAAAGATCTTGGTTCTCATCTTTTTATTTCCTTCCGAAAAAGTTTGCCCCCTGTTTGGAAAGGGGGCAAACTTTTTCAAAAACACCCGTCCTTTTTCATATTTCAAACCTTCATGATCTGCCTGAACCAGCGGTGAACCTCTTGGCAAGTCGTTCTAAATAGAAGCCTCCCAGCCCTGGCCCATGTCGAGGATAGGACGTAACTCGGTCACTTCGAAGGTGATGGCAGCCTGCATCATGGCTCCATATAGTCCTAAGCGTTCCTTCAGTTTGTCAAGTTTATGCCCGGAGGTCCGGCACTCAATCATCTTCAGATAAACACGCACTCCCTTCCATTTATCGGGAGACTCCCCAGGATCCATCACGATGAATACCGCGTGAGGATTTTCTTGAAGGTTTTTAAATGTCCGATTGTTCCCCAATCCCATAGTTATCGTCTTTTCATCTTCCATGATTGGTGATCCGAATACCCCCACATTGACCGTGCCGTCTTTGCTTGCAGTGCTGAGTGTACCCAGCCTTGGGGTTTTGTTGAAATATTCCATCAGTTTACTGGACATGACTTCCTCCTTTCTTTTTTAGACAAATCAGAAATTTCAGAACTCATTCATCGATGTCATTAAAAACTTTTAAAATTTCTGGCAAATAAATATTAAAGACGCTTCTAACCGGAAATACTATATTCTATTTACCCTTGAAATACGGCTTTCGTTTTTCCAGCATTGCCATCACACCTTCTCCAGCATCCTCACTCTGATTGACTTTATCCGCAAGGTCCTTTAACTCAAGCTCAACTTGCGGATTGATCTTTTGAGATTCTACAAGTCTGTGGATTGTCAGTTTTGTGGATGTCATCGCCAAAGGAGCATTCTCCTCAGCCAATTGTTTTGCCAAGGAGTAGGTGGTGTCAACCAGTTGATCAGAAAGGATTACCTGATTGACCAGCCCGATCTCCTTCGCTCGCTTTGCATCTATGAGTCTCCCTGTCAAAAGGATCTCTTTTGCAGCAGCCAATCCAACCAAGTTCATGAGTCTGTGGATAGCGGTATAATAATAAATCCTTCCAAGCTTAACTAAGTTTGCGCCGAACTTTGCCGTTTCCGAGGCTATTCTGAAATCGGAGATGACAGAGATGTCCAGACCTGCTCCTATGGCCGGGCCGGAAACCATAGATATGATGGGAGAGGGGTAGTTTATCAGACTGTCGAGGCAAAACTCCAATCCTTCGATGGTTCTTTCAAAAGATTCGGATCCGTTTGTCAGATCCAATCCTGCACAAAAGATATCATCCCCCGAACCGCGCAGCACGACAACACGAATAGTGTCATCTTTCTTCAGATCAGTAAGGATTTCTCCCACCCTAAAAAGTGCTTTTGCATCCAATGCGTTTCGTTTATCTAGCCGATTAAAGGAAATCACGCATACATGACCATTATCCTCCCTCAGGATTCTCTCCATCATCACTCACCCTTTTCGTTTTTATTGATACGATATTCAAATATCTA
>JAXHSZ010000302.1:0-9649 GCA_034190725.1 Thermodesulfobacteriota bacterium | reverse complement strand
TGCTCTACTTTTGCCTTCCGGTTATTTGTGACGATGTGCTTGCAAAATTCCACATTTTATGATATTCAAAATATCAACGGAGGCAACATTATGAGTTTAGCAGAGACAATCATTAAACATGTACAAGCATTGCCGGAATCTAAACAGATAGAAGTTCTTGATTTTGTGGAGTATCTTCGCTCAAAGGCAGAAAAACAGGAGATAACAGATTGGACAGACCTTTCCCTATCTTCTGCGATGCGAGGGATGGAGGACGAACAGACTCCGTATTCACTCAATGATCTTAAGGAATCATTTTCATGATTACTGAAGGTCAGATTATCCTTTTCAGGTTTCCTCAAACAGATCAAACAGAAGCAAAGCTTCGCCCTGCCCTTGTACTTCGTCGATTACCTGGTCAATATAACGATTGGCTAATTTGTATGATATCGTCACAACTCCATCAAAAAATTCCTGATTTTGATGAAGTTATAACTCTCACTGATTCAGATTTCCAACAGTCTGGTTTGAAGTTAGCAAGTGTTATCAGAATCAGCAGACTTGCTGTAGTTGATAGTGATATTCTCTTGGGAGAATTGGGTCAAATTGATACTCAACGACTATCTCGCATCAAACGAAGATTGGCAAACTGGATACAAGGCACATAATCGTTTAAAGGAGAGATTTTATCCCCCCTCCCAACAACACCCGGCAAGCGTTGCGACATGAAGTTGCTTATTTTATTGCACTAATTAGAGGAAAAGAGAGGGGTCACATCTTAAATATTAATTATTCGAAACCATCATTTAATATTCAAGATGTGACCCTTGGTTTCTTACAACCGTAGCATTTACCCTATCTCCTGAACCCTGGGCTTCGTTATGTTGTGCTAACTCACCCGGAGACTGGGCCTTGTATGCTGTTTCTGTTCGTCGGCTCGCAGTTTTGCACTCCGGCTTCCTTCAGACGGTCTCTCACGATTCCGCCCTTGCCTTCGGCTAGTATTTTTGTTATGTCTCACGACATTACAGGGTTCACATACAAGGGACTTTCACCCCATAAGCTCACGCCCGTGCCGGGCGTACCACCAGGCTTTTCCAGCGGAGCGCAAAGGACGCGCGCCCGCTGAAAAGCAACGTTGGCCCGAATATACTTGACTGAGATATCAGCATTAGATAATCTAATACTTCTATGAAAATAAGAGATGTCATAGAAATTATTGAAAGTGATGGTTGGGACCAAGTGCATCAAAGGGGAAGCCATCGACAATACAAGCATCCAGAAAAGAGAGGACGTGTAACTATTGCTGGTCATCCTGGTGATGATTTGGCCATAGGAACTTTAAATAGTGTATTCAAACAAGCCGGGATAAAGAAGCCAAAAAAATAAGGAGAATAAAATGAGAAGATTTTTAATAGTGATTGAGAAAGCCAATGGTAATTACTCCGCATATTCCCCTGATCTTCCCGGTTGCATTGCAACAGGCAAAACAAAGGACCAAGCCGCAAAAAATATGCACGAGGCTATTGAATTACATATCAAAGGATTAAAAGAAGATAACGAGCCTATTCCTAAATCACATGCTTCAGCAGAATATATTGCGATATTATAAAGGAGCAGAAAAACATAGGGAAAAGCATAAATAAACATAGGGTCACCCATTAAAGGGTAAGTCAAGAGAAAAAACACCTCTCCATTCGAAAAAAAAAGCTTCAAAAATCACACTCACTCAAACTCTCTTTTCCCCTTGGCTTCTTTACGCCAGCCCAGTACAGTCGTTGTTTTCTCCTCTGTATCCGCACCCGTTACTTCTATCTCATTCGGTTATTCTACTCAGGAAAGAAGCGGGGTCAGTCCTTGAATTAGGACAAATAATACCATTTTTTGGGTTAACCTCAGTATCCAGATACTACATCCACTTATTCATCCATCTGAACACTGCACATCCAATCCAATTCACAGAAAATTCCTTTACAAACCCCATAGATATTGGTAGGCTAGCGTAAAAGCGGCTCAGTCCAACTGGGTTTTATCCATCATCCCGCTCCTTATCAAACGATTTCTCCTCAAAGCTCAGATACTTGTACGACTCAAACTTCAATAATTAAATATGTAGCGGGACGAAGGATAAAACCCTATACGTTAAGTGGCAGCACAACATAAAACTTTACGCAGGAAAAATTGAAATGAATGTTCAAGAAGCAGACCTTGATGATATACCAATCTTGGCGGTTCACCACAGAAAAATGTTTGAAGAAATTTGGGAACAAAAAGGCCTTAGAATTGAAATCGTCATCGCTAAAGAACTTGAATCTGCATATCTGAAAAAAATTACTAAACAAATTCCAGAAGGGCTTTGTAAGGCCTGGATTATTAAACACGATGACCAGATTATTGCCAGTGGGGCCATTACAATCGTAACTTTTGTGCCTGTTCCATCGGATTTAAATCATAACATGCGAAAAGAGAGGGGTCACATCTTAAATATTAATTATTCAAACCATCATTTAATATTTAAGATGTGACCCTTGGTTTCCGTTTTTTTCTTAGAAGCCATTTCATCGGGAACAGATGAAACTGCGCGGAAAGCTTTAAAGCGATCGAGATCTCTTTCCGCAGAGCTTCAAGACATGATAACAGAGTATCGCAGATCAAACACTGAACACAGTTTTAAAAGAATACAAGACCATCTGAAAGCCAGGCATCTGGTTGTCTTAACATGTAATCAGATTTGAGAAGTGCTCAAAGAGCATGGATTACTCGAGACACTTGATTCGAGTTTCGACCGGGAGCCTTCCAAAAGGACCCGGCGTTTCGAAGCCAAGTACCCAGGTCAACTGTATCAGATGGATGTAACCTATTTATATATCTCACCGCAGAAATACATTGAGTATTTAGGGGTATGTGGTACTGCACCCTTACATCTAAGTCTGCTATAGAGATCACGACTTGTAATGGTCTCTCCCCTCCCTCTTTTTCCCGTCTTCCAATCACGTGAAAAGGGTATCAATTTGACTCGACAATATTGTCGTCGAAAGTCGATGATTGTCGAAATCACATCACAGAACAAGATACTAACACTTTAATATAATTGAAGAATCAATTTGGCACACATCTTGATATGTCTATTGATTCAACAGGTTCCAAGACATGAAATTTCACGAGACCGGAGAGTGTGGGCCGGGCGAATCGTCCGGGATTCAGATTGTTATGGAAGTGGCATTTCATATCTGGAGATCACAAAAACTAAAGATTGAAAGGAGATTGAAGGTGATGAAAAAAAAGATACTGTCTTTCTGCTGCTTAATAACGGCATGGGGGATATTGAGTGTTCCGGTGTCGGCCGCTGATGATTCCACAGGGCAAGAGCAAGTGAGACGTGAAGTCAAGGAACGCTTACAGAATCAATCCCCTGAGAATGCAAAGACATTCAGACATGAGCATCGAAAAAGAATCAAGACCAGAACACAGAATCAGGTGGGAGAACCCAATGTGGCCTGTAACAACAGACAATCAAACAAATATTGTTATGGGGAGATGAGACAAGACAGAAGACGATCCAGCTACATGCTTCGGAATCACTCCGGCCTGGGATCGGCTGTTTCAAGAAGAGCCGGTCATTCGACCGGTGCCGGGGAGAAAAGGTAATTGCATGATGATAGCCTGTGGTTCATAAGAATCAAACTGAGCAAGTGGCCGGCAAGCTGTGAACTCGGCTGACTGCACAGGTGGAAAAATTCGAAGAGAGAAGGGAGGTGAAAAGGTTCAAGACTGAGGTTCTTTATATTTATTGTTGAAAAACAAATCTTTATGGAGGTAAGAGAATGCCCTTTAAAAATTCACAAAGAAGTTATTTGACTGTTATTTGTCTTGTCATGTTGTCCCTGGTCACCTTGTCCCTGGTACCCACGGAATGCCACTCTTTTGAGATGAGCATCGATGTGGCGCCCAATGTTCTTAACCTCGGGAATAACGGCCAAGTTGTAACCGTACACACAGACATCGCATATGGAGATGTGCAGGCTTCCACTGTATATATGAACAACGTGGCTATCAGTAGTTGGAAATCAGATCTCCGTGGGAACTTCGTTGCTAAATTTGTCATGAATGAGATTAAAAGCCTGCCGCTGGTGATCGATGACTACAACACCCTCACATTAATAGGGCTCACCACTTCAAATGAATCTTTTTGGGGGTCCCAGGACATCCTTGTTATGGACAACGGTGCAGGAGATAAATAGTGTCCGAGGCTGCAAACACCCTTTTGGGTATCCATTGTAAATTTTCAAGTGGTCAGGGAGAATGCAGCGGCCACAAGGAGTGTAATTCACTTTTATGAATTTTGCACGCATTCAGAGTACTCAGCTGACAAACAAAAACCTAGGCAGTCGCCTTCGGAGAGGCAAGTATAACTCTGTTTCACTGTACGCATGGAAACATGTCTCACGTCGAGTACGCTGAATGCGTGTTCCCAAGGATTGAAAATATCACCATACGAATTCTCCAGTGACCACGGCAGAACTCAGTTTCCTGAACATAGAGTGACGTGGCACACTGATTTCCGGAAGATGCTGAAGAAGGGGCGGGGCAGTAAATTGTTGAATTTATGGGGTCCAAGTGGTAATATCTTTCCGTGAAGGGAGGATTGGGATTTTCCAAAGGTGACTCCGCTCAATTGGTTTGTTTTTCATGAGGCCTCCTTTCTCTTCAAAATTCCCTGCAACTGAACTGTGTGGTTACTCAAGTTCACTGTTTACCGGGCTCGTGCGCATAAGAAGCAAACGAAACACGTGGTGGACAAACATTGAACCCGGCTCACCCCACAGATAGAAATGATTCAGTATGTTGCTCCTGATGTTGGAACTGTATCAGAATCATGCGACTATTCAAAAAACACAATTTTCGTTCACAACCTCTCTGGATGATTGTTCTTTCGTTGCTCACGGCGATTTCCCTGCTCTTTCTTTGGATCATGCCGGTTGCAGCTTTGGATATTGATCTTCAATTATCAGGAGGATATGACGACAATACATCTCTGTCATCCGAACCTGAAGAATCCTGGTTCAGCCGGTATCAATCCTCAGTTTTTCAGCAATTTCATTCTGAAACTTCTTCGCTGAGGGGAGGACTCTTCTTTGATTTCTCGTATCAGGATTATTTCTCTGCATCCGACAATTACATTTTGGAAGCCGGGGGCACAGCGAGATTACTCACGGCAGCGGGACATCTCCAACCAGGCATTCTCTATCGAACGACACTTTATCGTGACGAGGAAAATCCTGAGGATGAAATGATGGGTCATGATGTGAGTCTGTATGCGGAATATCTCGTCAATGCCAGATTGACTCTGGGACTGCAGCAGACATGGAGTCGACATGATTACCATAATCCTGTGGAGTATATTGAATACACTTCTTCAGGAAGTGGACAGGGACAGGGGAATACGGGAGGAAATCAGGTCGCTTCTGTGATCGTTGAGTCGAGAGATGACAATGTCATTGAAACACAATGCCAATGTACTGTTTTCCTAAATCCGAATTTGACAGCCCGGGCAACGGGGCATTATAATCGACTTTCGTCTTCCATAGACACCGAGGCATACAATGCAAAAGGATTGATATTTGATCTCTCGTGGGTACATAATGATCGTTGGGAAACCTCCATTACGGGTGCGGTCCGGGAGACCGACTTTGAAAGAGTCTCGGGAACGCCTCACCGGTCGGACAATACCGAATCGGTTAGGATCATGGTGGGCAGATATTTTTTTTCAAAGCGTAAATTTGCTGTGTTTGTGGAGATCGAGTATCTTGACAACAATTCTTCAATAGAAGATGAATCGTATCATCGGACGGTGACCGAATGCGGACTCTTGTTTCAATTTTAATTCTGTTTCTTTGGATACTGATCCCCGGGGCAGAAGCAATGGATACACTTTTGGGCAGGGTTACCTCTATAGATCACGAGGGAGGAGAAATGATCGTCAATATTGACGACACTTCGGTCCCGCATGAAGAATCCTCCCGGAAGGACAGTACTGATGCCCGGAAAGGCACGAAAGTACTCTTTACTCCGGGAACTCTGCCGACACATGTCAAAGAAGGCGGCATGGTGCGGTTGTGGGGCGAATATATGGGTGATGGATCTGGGAATTTTCGTGCTCAACACGTTTATCATGCATACGACAATGTGGGAAACGACCCTACAGGTGTGCGTTCGAGACTGCGTAAACGAAGGGGGATGGAAAAGGGTATTCAGAAAAGAAGAGGACTCGGGGGAAGATAGTGGAGGATACTGACACGGAAGGGACTCAATTCAAAGACATTGAGTCTCAATCGTCACATGCTGTTCCTGTTCAAAACGGATGGAAATCCTATGCCGTGATCTTTGGTCTCCTCATACTATTCGTCCTCGCCTATTTCTACTGGCAGATCAGACACGCAGAGAAAACATTCATTCATCATGTTCGGGAACATACACGTATGTTGGCAGATGTTATCATGACAAATGCAAAAAATACGGTATTGTCTCGGAACACTGTTGAAGAAATCATAGAAACATTTCTTGGGAATTCAGCACGTTTTATCGACTACCTTGACGACATCGAACCATTTTCATCGACGGAACTTGCCGCTTATGCGGCAGAGACCGGTCTTACAGGTATCCGAATTATCGATGAGAATGGGACAGCCATTGACGGGCCCGCCGGATGGTCCCCTTTCCTGCACATATGCAATCCGAAGTATCATTCACTGAGCCATCTGAGGAATAAAGGCCTCTATGTTCTGGCCCTTGCCAGATCAAAACGTACAGGATGTATCGTTGTGGGACTGACTTCTTCTCGTATTGAAAAACTGCAGGATCAGATAGGACTTCCACACTTTTTCCATACACTATCGAGTCTCCCCGGTATAAAATACCTCCGTTTGGAATCAGAGACAACAGGAGAGATACCCACTGTATCGAACCCCGACGTTGAGATTTTTGGTGAAAGGACCGACAAATGGGCTGAAGCTCGCTTGCATATAGAAGATGGCACTCTGGTTGTCGGACTCGAAGCGAAGGAATTTTTCATACGTGAGAATCAGCTTTGGAATGAGTTTCTGATCTTTGGTGTAGCCATAGTATTTATCGGTGCCTTCTCTTCCTGTCTCCTCTTTCGCTATCAGAACAGGCATCTCAGTGAAATGAGATCCTTTGAGCGCAAACTGGCCGCGGAAAAAGAGGACGCCGCATTGGGACGAGCTTCTTCCACCATAACCCATGAAATACGGAATCCTCTGAATGCAATCAGCATGGGTCTTCAACGACTCCGAATGGAAGGGGGTGAATTGACAAAAGAACACCTGGAGCTAGTGTCAACACTCCTGAAAGCAGTTCAGAGAACAAACAGTATCATCGAGGAACTCAGACGGTATGCAATGCCTCTGACCCTCCACAAGGAAGAAGTCAGTCTCGATGAAGTGATCCGCAATGTAATGGCTCTGTATTCTCAATTATGTGTTGAATCTTCCATCACAATGGGCTATCAGGGAGACTACACAGGGACCGTACCTGCTGATCGTCGTCTCCTTGAAGAGGTCGTTGAAAATCTCTTCAAGAATGCAATGGAAGCCCAGAACAATGGTGGGTACATAACAATCAGACTGTCACAAGACGGTCCATACTCTATCCTCTCCATTGAAAACGGCGGGTTTAGACTTTCAGGAAAGAACGCGGAAAGAATCATGGAACCATACTTCACAACCAAGACAAGGGGGACCGGGCTCGGTCTTCCCATCATCAAAAGAATCGTCGATGCTCATCAGGGTTATGTGCAGGCCACCATGCCCGAAGATGGCGTTTTGCGCATCGATATATACTTCTTGCTGGACAAAGATTCGAATCGGACGCAAGCGAAGCGAACCATTCAGTGAGTTCGATTTGAAGCTTTTTTTTCAGATTCAGTGAGATACGGCTTCGCTGTAAGAAGAAATCGCTCAACTAAGGTTATGGTCAAGAGGAAGAACATCCCCCATGAATATTCTCATTGTTGATGATGAAATCATGCAGCTTGATCTTCTCAAGGGATTCCTGGAAAAGCAGGGACACGATGTGACTGCCGCTGAAAATGGATATGAGGCTGTTCGCTTATTTTCCCAATCTCTTTTCCAACTCGTGCTCCTCGATCATCGGATGCCGGACATGTCGGGCAATGAAGTTTTAAAGACCATCAAAGAAATAAATCCTTTTGTTCGGAGCATTATAATTACTGCCTTCGGATCCGTTGACACTGCAGTGACGGCAATGAAGCTCGGGGCGGATGATTTTCTTGAGAAGCCTGTGGATCTTGCGGTACTGATGGAAAAAATCAGGGACATTGAACAGACTCTGGCGGTGGAACAAGAGGCTGCATGCGTAACTGAAGTGCTCTATGAAAGACAGCTTCCCATAAAGATCATTGGAGAGAGCGCCGTTATGAAAGAGGTCCTTTCCCTTACTCGAAGAATTGCCCCTGCTCACTGGACCGTGATGATCAAAGGAGAGACAGGAACAGGCAAAGAACTCATAGCACACGTCATTCACTTGCTCAGTCCGAGAAGTGATAAGCCTTTCATTGAAGTAAACTGCGCCGCCATACCGGAGAATCTCTTTGAATCTGAGTTGTTCGGCCATGAAAAAGGCGCATTCACAGGCGCAGCTTCCAGTCGAAAGGGCCGTTTTGAACTGGCTCAGCACGGGAGTCTCTTTTTGGATGAAGTGGGGGAGCTTCCTCTCAATTTGCAAGCCAAGCTCTTGAGGACACTGCAGGAAAAGAAAATAACCCGTTTGGGCAGTGAACGGGACCTTCCAGTAGATGTCCGAGTATTGGCCGCGACGAATCGAGATCTTTCCCAAATGACGGCAGATGGTTCATTCAGAGAAGAACTTCTTTATCGTTTAAAAGTCCTTGAGATTGAGCTGCCGCCCTTGCGGCAGAGAAAGGAAGACATTCCGGCTTTGGCGGACTTCTTTCTTGAACGATACAGCTCAGGGAAAATGAATTTGAGCAGCGATACAATGGCCATGCTTGTGAAATACTCTTTTCCAGGCAATGTGAGAGAATTGGAACACATCATTCAAAGAATGGGCACTCTCTCCCGTAGTTCCATTATTGAACCTGAAGACCTGCCGGAAGAGGTGAGGTTTCATCAGGCCGCTGACCGAGGAACCTTAGCCGAAAGGCTGACGGCAGTGGAACGAGAGATGGTGGTTTCAGCCCTTGAAAGAAATGAATGGGTTCAGACAAGGGCAGCAGATGCCTTGGGTATCAGTGAGAGAGTATTGAGATACAAGATGAAAAAACATAAGCTCATGTCATCCAACTCAAGAAAAAAGATCCCTCCACAGTAGTTCGACACACTCTTTCCCCTCCATTTCAAGCAACGTCAGTGATCGATTCCGCGTTATGCAACGACCTGCACGGACAAGCGGGGTTGTGTTCAAGGTAATGAGCCCCTGAATACATCTGAAATTCACACGAAAGAGAATGAAGGCTCCCCTCGGCGTTACAGCATGTTCCCAGACTTTTCGATATGTTACGAAAAACTTGCAGTAAGGAGATTGTCGTGATGTGCATCATTTCTCCGAAACATCACTTGGATAGGTGTGTGAATGGGGCTGTGACGGGGGTACGCACACGAGCCTTTAAAGG
>JAXHSZ010000301.1:0-10905 GCA_034190725.1 Thermodesulfobacteriota bacterium | reverse complement strand
CTTGTTGGTGAATCATTTCACCAACAAGGGAATATCTTCAACCCTTTCCCTGAGAAGGGGAACCTCAATGGGGATGACATTCAACCTGTAAAAGAGGTCCTCCCTGAAGTTTCCTGCCTCCATTTCTTCCTTCAAATCCCTGTTGCTCGCAGCTATGACTCTCACATCGATATTGATACTCTTTGTTCCGCCTATCCTCTCAAACTCCTGCTCTTCAAGAATCCTCAGTATCTTTGCCTGGGTCTTCAGACTCATATCGGCTATCTCGTCAAGGAATATGGTCCCTTCATTGGCCAGATCAAATCTGCCTTTCTTTTGGGAGACAGCGCCTGTGAATGCTCCTTTCTCGTAGCCGAACAGTTCACTTTCAATCAATTCTTCGGGTATAGCTGCACAATTCACTTCCACAAAAGGATTGGAAGCTCGAAGACTTTTTCTGTGGATCGAACGGGCCACCAGTTCCTTTCCGGTTCCATTCTCTCCTGATATCAAAATCCATGCATTTGTCGGTGCAGCCACTTCTATCTGTTGTTTTAATCGGGTAATTGCTTCGCTGTTACCTATTATTTCATACTTCTTGTGAATTTTCTGACGGAGTATTTCATTTTCATTTTTCAGTCGTTGGAAATTAAAGGCGTGATTAATCGTCAATATAACCTTGTCGAGTGAGAGAGGTTTCTCTATGAAATCATATGCTCCGAGTTTAGTAGCCTGTACAGCTGTCTCTATGGTTGCATGACCTGAAATCATAATAATCACAAGTTTAGGGGAAATTGTCTTAAGCCTTTGTAATACCTCGATTCCATCAATCCCCGGCATCCAGATATCGAGCAACACGAGATCAGGAGTCTCTTTCTCGACCTTCTTGATAGCTTCCACACCATTACTGGCCAAAGATACTTTATAGCCTTCATCTTTGAGTATACCGCTTAACGAAATCCTGATACTCTTTTCATCATCAACTATTAAGATACACTTTTTCATTCTTTGCTCCAAAGATCCAATCATCCACTCACTGGAAGTTCAACGATAAACCTGGATCCTTTTGGCTGATTTTTCTTCACCCTTATATACCCATTATGGTCGGAGACTATTGTATTCACTATGGATAACCCCAGTCCTGTCCCTGCTTTTTTTGTGGAAAAGTATGGTTCAAATAATCTTGATTTCTCCTTTGGAGGAATTCCACAGCCGGTATCTGCGATCTCTACTCTGGCAACTTGGAGAGTTTCATCATAAGATGTCTCTACTGTAACATTTCCACTATTTTCTATTGAATCCACAGCATTATCCAGAAGATTGATAATTACCCTTCTTATCTGCTCTTTATCCAAGTCAAAAATGGGCACGTGGTTTCGCTCTTTAAACTCAAAGTTTATATTTTTATGAGCTTCCCGATAGAGAATGAGGGTTTCCTTTATGATCTTATTTATGTCATTTGGATCTGGATTAATTGCAGGCAGACGAGCAAAATTTGAAAACTCGTTCACCAGCCCTTTTAATTCTTCCACTTGATCGATGATGGTCTTTGTACACTCATCGAACACTTTGCCGTTCTCTGAAAATTCGTTGAGATATCTCTTTCTCAACCTCTGGGCTGAAAGCTGTATGGGAGTCAATGGATTTTTAATCTCGTGGGCTATTCGCCTTGCCACTTCACGCCAGGCTGCCGCTCGTTGTGCCTTTTGAAGTTGGGTCAAATCATCAAAAACCACTACCAAACCCATATAGTTCCCCATATCATCCTTTAAGACTGCAGCACTTATAAGCATGATAAAGGTTTCATCTCGAATAGATAATCGTATCTGTCTTCTGATGGTTCCACTGGAAGAGCGGATAACCTCATCAAAGACCTCCTTGATCTCATTTGTATACTCTGAAGGAAACACATCGTAAAACTTCTCATTCATTACATCATCAGATTGTATCCCAAACATCTCTTCTGCAGATTTATTGATGGTACTGATCCTCTCTTCCCTGTCAATAGAGATAACACCGGCTCCTATATTCTTTAAGACTATCCCGATGTATTTTCTGCGTTGATCAAGTTCTATGTTTGTATTCTTTAACCCGATGTTGGCTTCTTCAAGCATGGATTTACTCGCCTTCAGATCATCGGTCATCATATTAAAGGAATCCATCAAACTCCCGATTTCATCGTCAGTGACAGGGTCTATATGGAAGTCTAAATTTCCATTTGCAACTTCATGGATCCCACCTGCCAATTTCTGAACCGGGACTGTGATCTCTTTGGCCAGATAAAAACCGAACCATGTCGCTGAAAAAATGATAAGTAACGTAACGATCGAAAGAGTTATAAAATAACTTGTCTTGATAGGATTTTTCAGCATTTTAAGCTGCCTGTATTCTGCAAATGTGGAGGAAATGTCCGCCATTTTGGCAACGAGACTTTGAGGTACATAATAATCAACAATGACTACCCCTAAGGCTTTTGAATTATCTGCTTTGGAAAAGATGGGCACTATTCCTCTGATCAAGTCCCCACTCCCTGCTGACTGAATCCTCGTGGTGCCTTCTCCCCTTAATCCTTCTTCAACCAATCCAGGGCCCGTCTTGATGAATTTATCAAAAGGTATATGAGAGGCGGAGGCCTTGCTTAAAAGTTCTGCTTTTTTTGATAACACCTCAATCGTCCCCACATGGTATTGGTTGAGTTTGGACTTTAGAAATCTATTCAAAGATTCTCTTCTTCTCTGAGCTAATAACCCCTTCTCTGTTATCCCCTTGCTTATTTGTCCCGCAAAATAGATAGCATCATTGGCAGAATCTTCATAATAGGCTTGTGCAACGGTAATAGATTCCTGAAGAGAATTTTCCACTTGAATGCTGAACCAGTTTTCAATACTATTTGTTATGAATCCCGCCGCCACAAAAAAAAGAAGTACAGTCGGCACTATGGATAGACTCACAAAGGCCACGACAAACTTGGTTCGAAGCTTTGATCCGAGTATATTCTTCTTTCTTTCAAAAACCAGTTTTACGACGTTTCTTACAATCAGAAAAGTAATAAGAAGGAGTAAGACAACATTGATATTGAGAATCCCAAAAAAAAGGATATTGTTGGCAATGGGAAGCTGGTCGCCTATCTTTGATGAGTGGATCTCGATAAAAGTAAGGACGATGACAACAACGGTCGTGAAGAGGATTATATATCGCTCACGTTTCCGTCTCTTAAGTTCCAAGCTGGTGATATTTGGGGAACTTTGTGCAGTCATTCGGCCACCTGCAGTCGCATTGCATATTGAAACAGTACTATTGCAAATTACGTTTTAATCGTCATTGAAGTAACTCTCATCGAAAACCAAACTGTTCCACAACAATTAATATTTAAAGGACTCCAAATACCAGTCAGTCTCAAAATCCCAAAGTGAAACAAAAAAGAGTACATAATTCAGGAAAAAGGGAAGTCTTATGGGATCAAGTTCCCCTTTTATTTTCAGATAATACCTGGTATTCTTCTTCAAGAGACTCATAGGTATGACAGGAAATGCATCAACATCCGACATTACTTTCTTTGCGTGAAAGAAGTCTTTTATGATGACTTCTTTTTTCTCTTCAGAATTGAAAGTAACTTTAAATTCATCCCTTAAGTTATCATAGACTATGGTATGCTTTATGATAAGTGACGTCAGAACTTCATCAAACCAGAAGCCACGCGGACGGTATAGCTTGACAAAAAAAGTGAAGGTGGTTGGAATACCACTTATGATTGCCTCCTCCATCTTCTTTGTAAAGCAGCCGTCCACAGAAAAATAGATTAAAAGATCATCTGGTGTATTTGTAATAATTACATCATTAATCTCAGCTTCCTGACAAAATGAATATGATGGGAGGGAGAAGGTGATTAAAGGCAAAAAGGTGACAAGCGCTATTATGGCGTAGAAAGGTTTCATTAATACATCGTGATATTATCATTGATTTTTTAATACGACAAACACCCTCTGTCTGGCCTCATTTATAGCTGATAACACGCAAAAATGCAAGTTTAAATTTGGTGTGTCGCAGCATTGTAATCAAGACCAGACCATAATGTCATTCGGCCTTGAGACCCTTTTTTCTTGACAAGATAAACTTTATAGATAAGATTATTACATCATCGAATTACTAATAAGAGGAACACATTAAATAGTGTCCATCCAAAAATGTGATATTTTCTGAAATATCAAGGAAGACGAAGATTTCAACCAATGGAATACATTGGGTATGTAGGTGCACATTGCAATGTGACCCTACATCTGAGTCTGGTGCAGAGATTACGGAAAATAGCCATTAATGGTTGTGCACTCAATAAACAAGATTTGCCTGAAAGGAGGTTCCTATGGCTGAGTTGAGTGAAATTGCCCAAATGTATTTTGAAAAAGTCACGGATTTCTCCACCCCCTCTGGAATCGATGTAAAAGGGTTCTATACGCCGGAGGACCTGGAAGGAATCAATTATGAAAGAGACATCGGTCATCCCGGGGAATATCCCTATACCAGAGGACATCACCCAGATATGTATCGAGGCAAGTTGTGGAATATACGAGAAATATCAGGACTCGCCACTCCGAAAGCCTTTAACAAAAGACTCAAGTTTTTGCTGGAGCAAGGTCAAGGTGCCCTCGATTGGGAGATGGACGGTCCTACAATGTATGGGCTTGAGCCGGATCAACCCATGGCAGAGGGCCAGATAGGGATTTGTGGCATTTCTTTACACACACTGGAAGATGTGGAGATCTTGACCGAAGGCCTGCCTTTGGACCAGATAAGCCTTTGCATGGCCAGTGGACCCGTGGTTCAGCAAGCCTATCTGTTGGCCGCCAAGAAACGGGGTTATGAATTGAATCTATTGAGAGTTGTAGGAGGGCATTTGCACTATTATTCTCCGGCATGTATGACCAGCTTTAATGAGACGTTGTTTCTTCCCAATGGGCGACTCTCAACCCTTGCCAGGTGGTCAAACGATTGGTTGGAATACGTGCTCAAGACTTTCCCCAGGTGGAACGCCTGGTTTATCAGTGCTTATGACTTCCGAGAGGCCGGTGGGAATGCAATTCACGAGATTGCTTTTACCATAGCATGCGCCAGAGAAATGATTCGGGAGATGTTGAAGAGAGGCGTTGATATCAATGACATTGGGAGGAAACTGAGTCCTGTCTTTGCCTGTGACAGGGATTTCTTTGAAGAGATAGCAAAGCTGAGGGCAGCCAGGAGAATTTGGGCAAGGATGATGAAAGAGGAATTCGGAGCAACAGACCCAAAAGCGATGCGTCTCAGGTTTCATATAGACGTATCAGGAGTCAATTACACCCGTCAGCAACCGCTCGTCAATTTAGCAAGAGGAACTCTCGGTGCCTTGGCCGCCGTACTTGGCGGTTGCATGGGAATCCAACTCCCCTCATATGACGAGGCTTGGGCTACACCCACTGAGGAAGCAGTGAGACTGGCAATTCGAACACAACAGGTCATACGGTATGAATCCGGAGCGGCCAGGGTAGCTGATCCTTTGGCTGGTTCGTATTATATGGAGCGGTTAACCAATGAATTAGAGGAAAGAATTTTATCAATGGCTGAGAAGATAGAGCAGATGGGTGGTTGGATCACTGCACTCAGGAATGGTTGGGCATTGAGTCAGCTTCGAGAGAGTCTGCTGGATATTCAAAAGAAAGTTGAGTCAGGGGAGAGGACGGTTCTCGGCGTAAATCGCTTTCCCATTCCTGATGAAGAAGACTTTAAACCGGAAGTATATCGTCCGGATGAAGCTGAAGTGAAAGAATATGTAAATGAGTTCAGGGATTTTAAAGAACGGCGGAACAGAGATCAGGTCAAGCGAACCTTGGATAATCTCCGCCAAAAAGCTGAACATACTGAAGATAACCTGACACCTCATGTTTTTGATGCAATTGAGGCAAATGCTACTTTCGAGGAGATAAGTGGTGTGTTGAGAATGATTGATGGGCTGGATTATGATTGGGCTGGTGAAAGGGAGTACCCCTTTTAGGGGGATCGACCTTCGTTGGTCCATCACAACATACATGAAAGTATTTATTTTAATGTGGATAATCCATTCAAAGTTATGGACCGAATTTATTGAGAGAGAGACTCATGTGAAAAAATCTTTTTGATCCTCTGCTGTTGGGTAACAGGGTTACTCAGGAGTGTATAAGAGAATATAATTCTACAGGCAATTCGAAGAGAGGAGTATCATATGGTGAAACAGAAGATTAAGGTAATAACCGGTAAAATCGGACTTGATGACCACTACAGGGGCATTATATCAGTGACAGAAGCCCTGAGGAACGCCGGTATGGAAGTGGTTTATTTGGGAGCTGGCCAAAGGTTTGATGTCGTGATCAAGGCAATTATGCAAGAAGATGCCGATGTTGTTGGGTTGAGTTTTTTGTGCGGTGGTCACGTGGAGATTATGCGACGATTCATGAACAAGTTAAAAGAGAATAATTTAGACCATGTTTTGGTGGTTGTAGGAGGAGTTATACCTGATGATGATATTCCCAAACTGAAAGAGTTGGGTGTATCCGAGGTCTTTCTCCCAGGTGCTCCCTTAAAGGAAATATCAGATTATGTTGCACAAAATGCCGCAGGATGACACATAGGCGCAAATCCAAAATAGTAGCCAGCCACACATCGTATTTCCAGATAGAGGTTTCAGGTTTTAGGCTTCAGCAAAACATCAGAAAAATCATCTTCTTGTCCAGATACTTGACTGACGAAACCTGGAACAGAAGCACATGAAAAGCTATAATATGGGATATGCATTATGCAGGGTCAATCCAGAAAAAAGATCTTTTTTCAAAGATCAGGAAGATGAAGATTTTACCTGCGAAAAATGTATCAGGTAAGTGAATAGGGGCACATTGAAATGTGTTCTTGCGTTTCAATCTGACTCAGAGATTGGGGAAAATAGTCTCCCCATTCCACTTTAGAAAAGGGGTGATGAAGATTTTTAAGTGAAAGCAAATATTAACCAAAAAGGAGCTTCATAATGCCAGAATCCACCAATAAGTCAGAAGACACAAATATCACCACTCGGCTCATTAAATTCATAGAAACCCTGTCAACGGCCCAAAAGAAGTCCCTTTTCAACCAATTAGAGGAACAGCAAAGAATCCGGAGAAAAAATCTCAGAAAGCATCCTCGAAAGATCACCTCCGTGGTCTCTGACTATGCTGTAGATGATCGTGTCTTCAAAGACTTCATTCAAAACATCAGTGCAGGTGGTGTGTTCATCCAAACCAGTTCTTCGTTTTCTGTGGGACAGTCCATTACATTGACATTTTCGTTTCCCGGATATGAGGAGCCGATAAAGGTTGCCGGAAAGATTGCAAGAAAGAGTTCTGAGGGGATCGGTGTGAAATTCTCAGAGATGAATAAAGATCTGGAGGCAATACTTTAAATCGTTTAAGATAGAGATAATTTCAGAGCTACACCCCAAATTCTGCTGGAGATAATGGCAAAAGCTATTCTGCTGTATTTATTTGTGAACTTAAACAAAAGCAATCGGGAAATTCCATCCAGAAATGAGATGTTTTCTGGATAATCAAGGAAAAGAGAAAATTTTAACCGCAGGATTAGAAGTAACCTTTTTGAGAATTTTATCATTGATGAGTACGCAGAGATGGCCAGATGATGCGATACTAAAATGTCGATTTATTTTTAATAATGCCCTTGATTAAGCGACCAGATGAAGCGATGATTATGACTTAAAATAACTTATAAATCGTTATAAACGAAGGGAGAATCATCTATGGAATTTCGACTTACACCGGAACAGGAGACCCTCAAGGGAGAGTTTGATACATTCTTTAAGGAGGAGATGAAGAATGCCCCTCCTGAGTATGAATTTGGCGGCAGGGAAACACCACGGATGAGTGAAGAAGCCTGGGAATTTCATCGTGAGATGGCAGAGAAGCTTGGGAAAAAAGGGTGGATTCCCTTGGCCTGGCCAAGGGAATACGGGGGTCAAGATGCGCCCATTGTTGATCAATTGGTCTTCAATGAAACACGATCATACTATGGAGCACCGGGAATTGATCAGTTTGGGGTGGGAATGCTGGCCCCAACATTACTGGTGGCAGGAAATGAAGAACAAAAGAAAAAATTCCTTCCTCCTATTGCCGGAGGTGAGGTGATGTGGTGCCAGGGGTGGAGTGAACCAAACGCAGGGAGTGATCTTGCATCTCTTACAACCAAGGCGGAAAAAAGAGGAGACCAATACATAGTCAATGGACAAAAAATATGGACCAGTAATGCTCATCATGCAGACTGGATGTTCATGCTTGCAAGAACCGACCCAAAACAAAAGAGAAGCAGGGGACTCTCTTTTTTCTTAGTAGCCATGAACAGCCCAGGGATCACTGTCAGATCCATTGAGAATATGGATCGTTCCCATTCATTTAACGAAGTTCTCTTAGAGGATGTGGAAGTACCGGAAGAAAACAGAGTGGGTGAAGAGAATAAAGGATGGGCTGTGACAAGACAGACCATGAATTTCGAGAGAAGTGGCATAGCTATGTTTGCAGAGATCAAAAAAGCCCTGGAACATCTTGTTCAATATGCCAAAGAAACCCAAAGAGACGGCAGGCCTTTGGCTGAAGACCCCATTGTTCGTCAAAAGCTGGCGCAGTTGGCTGTGGACAATGAGGCGGGCCGAGCCCTTGCTTACAAGATAGCCTGGGAACAGAGCAAAGGCGGACTCATAATGGCCGCTTATATGGCATCTGCTGCAAAAGTATACGGCAGTGAACTCTATCAACGACTCACCTATGTGGGTTGTGAGTTGATGGGGATGCACAGTCAAATAGAAGATAAAAAGTGGGCAATGATGCAGGGGAAATTTATCCATGATTATCAAATGTGTTGCGGAGCCAATATAGCCGCAGGGTCTTCCGAGGTCCAGAGAAACCTCATCGCATGGATAGGGCTTGAGTTGCCGAGAACAATATAAAATCCAAAGACAGGAGGATACAACTGTGAATCTTGATTTTACGGAAGAGCAGGAGATACTGCGATCATCAGCGAGAAATTTTGTAATAAAGGAATGCTCCAATGAAAGAGTAAGAGAGATAGAAGATGGTGATGAGGGTTATTCAAAGGACATCTGGAACAAAATGGTGGAATTGGGTTGGCCGGGAATTGTATTTCCTGAAGAATATGGTGGATATGGTGGTGATTTCATGGACCTCATCGTCCTCATGGAAGAAATCGGTCGGGGAATTCTCCCAAGCCCCTTCTTCTCAACTGTCGTTCTCAGTGGATTGATTCTACTGGAGGGTGGTTCGGAAGATCAAAAGAAGGACCTTCTTCAAAAGATATCCATGGGTGAGATGATCATGGCCTTTGCCCTCTATGAAGCTAATGGGAGTTACAATCCTTCCGGAATCACATTAGAGGCCGTATCACAGACCGGCGAATACACGATAAATGGTACGAAGATGTTTGTGAATGATGCAAATGTCGCCGATTGCTTATTGGTCGCCGCCAGGACCAGAAAAGGAACTCATGCTGAGGAGGGAATAACCATTTTTATGGTAGATGCCAAAAACAAAGGGATCACATGCAATAAGATGAGATCCATCGGGTCCGATAACCTGTGTGAAGTGATCTTTGATAATGTTCAGGTACCACAGGCAAATATGATAGGGGAGTTGGATAATGGTTGGGCCGTTGTCAAAAGAGCAAATGAGAAGGCAGTTATTGCCAAGTGTGCCGAGATGGTTGGTGGCATGGAGGCCTCACTAGAGATGACAAATGCCTATGCTAAGGAGAGGGAACAATACGGGAAAATGATCGGAAGTTTTCAAGTGATTCAGCATTACCTGGCAAATATGTTTATCAAAGTGAATACGGCAAAGAATTTGACCTATGAGGCCGCTTGGATGGCTGGAGAAGGCCTTCCATGCGCATATAAAGTATCGGCTGCAAAGAGTTATGTGAATGAAGCTTATAAATTCGTGACGGAAAGAGGGGTCCAGATACACGGTGCCATAGGTACCACCAGAGAACATGATATGGGGTTGTATTACAGGAGAGCCAAAGCTGCTGATGTATTCCTGGGAGATTCGGTACATCATCTCGAAGCTGTGGCACGAGAATTGGGACTCTAGGGCTTTAAAGGATTCAGAGGAATTATCCCAATATACACCAATCGGAAACGGAAGTGTTCACGGAGGGCAGGGATCATTTGGTTTCTTCTTAATATGTGACAACTGAGCCCTGTGAACGATCACGTCAATACAAAGAGACTGATGTCTTTTCTCAAAAAGTCCGGGTACAAGCATTGCACTTAAAAGGATCAACATACTTTTTCTCTCTCTGTGTGAGAAAGACTCATCTGTGTAGTTTTGTTATAAAGTGGGAGATATCAAGAGACTATATTCTTTGAACCGATCCCTTTCGGATAAATTTAATACCCATACCCTGTCAAAAAGTCAATAGAAGAAAATAATACATTTTAGCCCAATAACAACAAAAAAAATGATATTGCCTGGATAACATCTGAATTTCAAGCTTGACTAATGAAATCTTTTGATATAAAAAACGCCAATAACTTAGTTTGTATCACCGAATAAAGCTTACGAATCTGTATATGACTGTTCGTTCTGAGGTTCCATTCTCGCCCCCCTTTTTGCCTGCGGAAATTCATTAAACCAGTTACTCACCAAGATCCTGGAAAATTGAGGTTGGGGCTTCTCTGCTTCGTTTTCGGTTTGCCATTCATTTACCTATTTTTTTCTGTTTCTATAGCCACCCTTTCATCTGATATCATCGAATATTTTACAAATGATGATATTGAGTCTATTCGGATGTTGGATAAAGATAGGTTGAAGTTTGTTTGGGAGATGATCATGTGTTATGTTGATGATTTTACATGTGGGCTTGAAGACA
>JAXHSZ010000300.1:0-8826 GCA_034190725.1 Thermodesulfobacteriota bacterium | reverse complement strand
AATACGGGATGGATATTATGAGTCAAGAAGACATTGCTGTTCAAAAATTACAGGAAGAGTTCCCTGATTCCATCATGAATGTGTCCGTTTTCAGGGATGAGACCACTGTTATTGTAAAGAAGGAAGATATCTTGCCCATCGCACGGTTCCTTCATGATAATCCTGACCTTCTCTATGACTATCTCTCAGATTTGTGTTGTGTGGACTATATGGGCAGAGAGCCACGGTTTGAGATGGTCTATCATTTGTACTCAATGGAAAAAAACAAAAGGCTTCGAATAAAAGCCCCCATTCCCAGTAACCACGAAGTAATATCCTCTGTCTGCTCGGTCTGGAGCACTGCGAACTGGTTGGAACGGGAATGCTATGACATGCACGGAATAGGTTTCGAGAATCATCCTGACCTGCGGAGGATCCTGCTTGCCGACGACTGGGAAGGACATCCCCTTCGAAAAGACTATCCCCTCACCGGAAAGTAATCGGATGTCACTGAATATATGAAATATGAGCAGTTGTGTCGAAGGTTTTGTTGTTACGGTAATAGGAAGAAAGACCAAAAGTAAAAGCTGAAAGCTCAAAGGTTAAAGCTGAAAGTGTTTTGCAACCTACCTCTTGCTGTTTGACTTTCAGCTTTAAGTTTAAGCTGAGATCTTATAAAACTCAATTATGAAACCCGCCGTCTATCATGGTGGGTAACCTTGCAAAAAGAAGATTGAAGAGGGTAAGATGCCACAGACCGAGACTTTGACCATAAACATGGGGCCCCAGCATCCCAGTACCCACGGGGTGTTGCAGGTTATTTTGGAACTGGATGGAGAAGTGGTCGTCAAAGCGACACCTCATATCGGGTATCTCCACAGGGGTGTAGAGAAGTTGGCTGAAAACAAGACATACCATCAATGTATCACCCTTGTGGACAGACTCGACTATTTGGCAGGGATGACCAATAACCTCTCATACGTCCTGGCGGTGGAGAAGCTTTTGGGTATTGAGGTTCCTAAAAGGGCACAGTATATACGGGTCATCATGTCGGAATTGCAAAGAATCGCCAGTCATCTCATCTGGCTGGGCACCCACGGTCACGATCTGGGTGCAATGACACCTCTGTTCTACGGGTTGAGAGAGCGGGATGAAATTCTTTTTCTCTTTGAGATGGTCTGCGGGGCCCGTCTGACGCCAAGTTATATGCGGATCGGCGGGTTGTCCCACGATCTGCCCGATGGATTTGAGGCCAAGGCCAGAGAATTTGTGGATTCATTTCCTTCCAGAGTGGATGAATATGAGACCCTTCTCACCAAGAACAGGATATGGATTCAAAGGACAAAGGACGTGGGAGTCATATCCAAAGAAGATGCCATCAACCTCGGCGTTTCCGGGCCTGTGATTCGGGGCTCGAATGTAAATTGGGACATCAGGAGGGCAATGCCATATTCGAGTTATCAGGATTTTGATTTCATCGTCCCCCTCGGCGAGAACGGTGACTGCTATGATCGGTATGTCATCAGAATGGAGGAGATGCGTCAAAGTGCCAGGATAGTGAGGCAGGCATTGGATTTTCTCCCTCAAGGAGAGATCAACGTTCATGATCCGAAAGTGGTCCTCCCGCCAAAGGAGGAAGTGTATACAGAGATATCCGCCCTTATTCATCATTTCAAAATCGTCAGCGAAGGATTCAATCCACCGGTTGGGGAAGTGTATTCCAGTATAGAAGCTCCCAAAGGAGAACTTGGTTTTTATATTGTCAGTGACGGAACCAATAAACCCTATCGGCTGAGGATCAGGCCTCCCTCTTTTATCAATCTGGAAGCCCTCCCAAAGATGGTTGAAGGAAGACTCATCGCTGATGTCATAGCAGTGATCGGCAGCATTGATATCGTACTCGGCGAGGTTGATCGATAAAAACGGGTATTTTCGCACATCCATAGAGACGAGTTTATTTCATCTCTACTTTTCAGGGTGAATCCCCCTTCACAATATGGGGAAAGAATTGGAGAGTTTTCCAGAAGAGTATAATGTCTTTCAGTGCATACAATGTGGCAAGTGTTCCGGGGGATGCCCAATGCTCCGGAAGTCCCATTTCAATGTGAGGAAGTTCATCTATGATGCCTTTGATAAGGAAATGGCACAGGCTGTCTTTGAAAGGGAAGGCATTTGGGACTGCACAACCTGCTCTGCATGTCTGAACAATTGTCCCAAAGGAGTGGACACTGTTGGTCTTGTTACGGGTCTTCGGGGCCTTATGGTGGAGGACGGGCGAATCCCCCCTGCCATTAGGGATGCATTGAAGAGTATTGCGGTTCACAGGAATCCCTGGAAAATAGGCGCAGAGAAGAGATTTGACTGGGCAGAGGGGCTTGACGTAAAAAATATATCCGAAGGAGCGGAGATTCTTTATTTTGTCGGTTGTACACCGGCATATGATGCGAGATTACAAAAAGTTGCAAGAGCAATCGTTGAAATATTGACAAAAGCAGGAGTGGATTTCGGGATTCTGGGAAATGAGGAAGTGTGTTGTGGAAGCGAGATCAGAAGGATGGGCGATCCCTGGACCTTTGAATCTCTCGCAAAAGAGAATATTGAGATCTTTGAGAGATACAATGTAGAAAAAATCGTAACCACTTCTCCCCATTGTTACAATACATTCAAGAATGAATATCCGGGTGGTGCATTTGAAGTCCAGCATTACACCGAGTTTTTTGTCCCTCTCATTGAACAGGGAAAGATCTCGTTTTCCAAGCAAATAGAAAAGACAATCACCTACCATGATCCATGTTTTCTCGGGAAACAAAACAAGATATTTGATCCTCCTCGGAAGATTCTTTCAAGTATTCCCGGTGTAAAACTCGTGGAGATGGACAGGGCAAGAGAGAGAAGCCTCTGCTGCGAAGGCGGCGGCGGTAGAATGTGGGTGGAATCCGAGGATTCCGAAGAAAGACTGGCGATGATACGGGTGAGAGAGGCCATGGATGTAAGCGCCCAGGTCATAGCCACTTCTTGTCCCTTCTGCCTTTTGACCCTTGAAGATGTGGTGAAGACAGCAGAGTTGGAAGAATCCATCCAGGTATTGGATATAGCGGAATTGGTCAAAGAGGCGATGTAAGTATGGATACTCCCTAGTGCCCATCCATAAATGGCTATTTTTCGCAATCTCTGCGTCAGACTCAGATTTTAATCCTCAAAATACCCAGTGTATTCCTGCGGTTAAAATCTTCGTCTTTCTTGACCTTGCAGAAAATATCTCATTTCTGGATGGACACTCCCTAAGAGGTAATCTTTTTGAGAACCCTGTTTCAAAAAAAAGAAGATCCGGAGTCGGAAGAGATACGGGTCGGAGTGTATATTTGTCATTGCGGAGTAAATATCGCCTCCACTGTAGATGTTGAGAGCATACAGGAACGCATTGTTCAACTGCCTGATGTTGTTGTCTGCAGAAATTATCCGTATATGTGCTCAGATCCGGGACAGAAATTGGTGAGAGACGACATCCAAGAACACAATCTTGACAGGATTGTTGTTGCGGCATGTTCCCCCAGGATGCATGAACCCACCTTCAGGAAGACCCTTGAACAGGCCGGTCTCAACCCATACTGTCTGGAGATGGCAAACATTCGGGAACATTGTTCCTGGGTTCACGATGACAGGACACGTGCCACAGAAAAAGCCTTCAAACTCATATGTGCAGCTGTTGCAAGGGCCTCCCTCCTGGAACCGTTGGAAGAGAGAGAGGTGGAAGTTCGAAAGAGTGCCCTGGTGATCGGAGCCGGAATTGCCGGGATTCAGGCTGCATTGGATATTGCAGATACCGGTTTTCAGGTGTATCTGGTTGAAAGAGATCCCTCCATAGGGGGTCATATGGCCCAACTGGACAAAACCTTTCCAACCCTGGACTGTTCCGCATGTATCCTCACACCAAAGATGGTGGAGGTCGAGCGGCATCCCAACATAGAACTGCTTACGTATTCAGAAGTAATAGAAGTAGAAGGCTTCATGGGCAATTTTAAAGCAAAGGTGAGGAAGAAGCCCAGATACATCATCATGGACAGGTGCATAAGCTGCGGCTTGTGTGCTGATGCATGCAGGCTGTGTGGAAAGATACCCTCGGAGTTTGATGAGGAGATGGGAAAGCGGTCCGTTCCTTATATTCCCTTTCCTTATGCGGTTCCGTCAAAGTATACAATAGACCCTGAGACCTGTTTATATCTCACAAAAGGAAAATGCGGAGAGACCCTGAAATGCAAAGATGCGTGCCCGGCGGATGCCATAGATTTTGATCAGAAGGAAGAGATCATCGAAATTGATGTGGGCACCATCATCGTGGCAACCGGCTTTGATGAGTTCGATGTAAGGAAAAAACCAGAGTTCGGATATGATCTCTACGACAATGTCATCTCCGCTATGGAGTTTGAAAGGCTTGTGTCCTCAAGCGGCCCCACCCGGGGAAAGATCATAGTGAACGAAAAGGAACCGAAAGACGTTGTTTTTATACAATGTGTGGGGTCCAGGGACAAGAGCGTAGGCAATGAGTATTGCTCAAGGGTATGCTGCATGTACACTGCAAAACAGGCACACCTTGTTCACGAGAAGTTGCCGGATGCAAAACTCACGATCTTTTATATGGATGTCAGGGCGTTCGGTAAGGGATTTGAAGAATTTTACGACAGGGTCAGAGGGGAAGGGGTTCGATATATCAGAGGAAATGTTTCCGACGTCATAAAAAAAGAAGGCAGACTTCTCGTGATGGCCGAGGATACCCTCTTGGGGGAGCCCATCGATGTGGAAGCGGATCTGGTGATACTGGCAACGGGTATTGTTCCGCGGCATGATGTGAAGGAAGTGCAGCATATGCTCAAGATATCCCAGTCCCCGGACGGGTTTTTTCAGGAAGCACATCCAAAGCTCCGCCCAGTGGATACATTTTCCGACGGAATTTTCATTGCCGGATGTTGCCAGAGTCCAAAAGATATTCCCGATACCGTTGCCCAGGCAAAAGGGGCGGCATCTTCCGCCATAACCAAGATGGCCCGGGGTAAAGTAAAGGTTGAGGTCACCACGGCATCTGTGGACCCTTTCATGTGCAGAGGCTGCGGCCGTTGTGTGGATGTTTGCGAATACGGTGCTTCCTCGCTGGAAGAGGTTGAGCCGGGGATTTTTATCTCTCGTGTAAATGAATTCACGTGTCAAGGATGTGGCGTATGTTCCGTTGCATGCCCTTCAGGCGCAGTGTCCATGGGGCATTTCAAGAACGAACAGATATTTTCTCAAATAAAAGAGGCGATCTAGAGTTACTCAAAGGAGTCCGACCGAGGCGTAAGCCAACGCCTGGAATTGGGGCTTTTATAGAGCAGATATACGTACTCAGGGGTAGAAAGAGGAAAAGAAAAATTTGTGAATGAGTGGAGAATTTGAGCCAAATATAGTGGGTTTTGCATGCAATTGGTGCTCTTACGCCGGAGCCGATCTGGCCGGCACATCGAGAATAAAATACCCTCCGAATATACGGATCATCAGGGTGATGTGTACTGGACGGGTAACCCCTGCATTTCTCTTAAAAGCATTTCAAATGGGGGCTGATGGAGTTCTGGTTGCCGGTTGTCATCCTGGGGATTGTCATTACATATCCGGCAATCTCAAATGTGAAAAAATTGTGGAGACCACGAAGAAGCTTGTGGATATTCTTGGGATCGGAAAGGAACGGCTTCGTCTGGAGTGGGTGTCGGCTTCCGAAGGGGGCAAGTTTGCAGATGTTGTGACTGAATTCACCGATTCCATCAGAAAGTTGGGACCCGTTTCATGAGCATCTCAACGATGAATTCACAAGAAATCGTAAATAAGACAAAAGCATACTATTGTCTCGGCTGCGGTATCTGCACGTCGAGCTGCCCGGTTTCCAAGGTCCTTGAGACCTTTTCCCCAAGGCTTTTGGTGGAAAAGACTCTCTTCGGATTTGAAGACGAAGTGGCCAGGGACAAAGATCTCTGGTCGTGTTTAGCCTGCGGGAGGTGCAGCAGCCGTTGTCCTTCCGGGGTGGATTATCTCTCCTTTGTCAGGGAGATGAGGACCCAGGCGAGATCTCAAGGGCAAGAAGGCCGTTTTTCCCACGACGGCATACTGAACACCATAATGGAGATTCAGGCTCTGGATCTTCATCAGAACCGGACTTTCTGGATCACAGACGACCTTTCAACCGCTGAGAAAGGTGAATATTTCTATTTTGTGGGATGTCTTCCTCACTTCAGTCTCGTCTTTGGTGAGGGAGGGTACTGCGATCTAGGTCTAAACACCTTGGAAAGGGCCAGGAATACGGTCCGGATACTCAATAAGATGGGGATTACGCCCGTGGTAAGCAACGATGAGCGGTGTTGCGGACATGACTTGCTTTGGAATGGAGATGTGGAAACATTTCGTAAACTTGCCGAACTCAATCTCACCGCCATCAAGGAGAGCGGAGCAAAGAAGGTCATCTGTGGATGTCCTGAAGGATATGTAACCCTCAAGAAAGACTATCCCCTCTATCTCGGGGATCATGGTTTGGAAGTGATTCATTTGTATGAACTTCTCAGGGACGCCTTGCATGAGGGGAATTTGACATATTCTGAAAAGGGGTCTGAAACTTCCAAGAAAGTCACATACCATGACCCGTGTTCCCTTGGGAGGATCGCCCAAATATACGAAGAACCGAGAGATTTGATCTCCGGTATGCCGGGTGTTGAGCTTGCAGAGATGGAAAGAAACAGAGCCCACTCCACATGCTGCGGCACAAGTGGGTGGGTGAACTGTTCGTCCTGTTCCAAGCAGATACAAATGGAAAGGCTCAAGGAGGCACAAGCCACAGGGGCGGATGTCCTTATCACCGCCTGTCCCAAGTGCGAAATCCATCTGAGTTGTGCTGCGCAAAGCGATGATATTGAAATAGAGATAAAAGACCTCACCGATCTGGTGGCTGAGATGATAGCCTGACAATACAATGGGAAAAGTTTCGACTTGTGTGTGGTTAGCCAAGTTCACCGTAACTTCTCAAAAAATCCGTGGACATGCCGTAACCCACAGGGAAGCTTTCACCGCTTGCCTGACTCTTGCGAATAAGAGGCAAAAGGGAAAGCAGCCGGTGATCACCGCAGCCCTGCTTGACTGCACGGGTTAAAAAGTGAAAGGCTGTTCCAAATGTCATTGGAAACAGATTCATGGCTGCGAGGGACAGCACGGACACTGTACTTGGTTCGATTGATCCATAATTGAAGGAGGAAAACGTTGGATTCTCAATCTGTAGATTTGAGTGCTGCAAAGGAGATTGTGGAACAATACAGGGGGAGTAAAGGGGTATTGATTCCTCTGCTTCAGGCCATTCAGGAAGCCTATGGGTATGTTCCTCGGGAGGCTGTGGATCTGGTGAGTCAGGAAATGGGGATTTTCCCCGTACAGATTTACGGAGTCCTCACCTTTTATGCTCAGTTTCGTCTGACGCCCCGCGGAAAACACACTCTTAAAGTTTGTTTGGGAACGGCCTGCCACGTGATGGGGGGAAAGGATATTTTTGATTATACGGCCTCTCAATTAAATGTAAAACCCGGGGAAACAACCGAAGATGGTATGTTCACACTGGAGCGTGTGGCGTGTGTGGGGTGCTGTGGAATGGCGCCGGTAGTAGTTATGGATGAAAAACCCATTGGAAATTCCACAATTCAAAAGGCAGAACGGTTGATTAAAGATACCGGGAAGAAAAAGGAACAGGACACGACACAATAAGAGAAGAAGGAGTGGCCCCCATGGAAAATGCGAGTGTGAAAATACTCATCTGCGAGGGAACGAGCGGAGTATCTGCCGGAGCCAGGGATGTAGTCAGGGCCTTTGAAGATGAGCTTGGCAAACATAACCTCAAGGAGAAATCCCAGATTATCAGTACGGGAGATCGGGGCTTATTTCGGGATGTTTTGGTGGATATAATTACTCCCCAGTTGGGAAGGATTACCTATGATTTTATATCTCCGAAAAAAGTTCCTCAGATCGTTGAGGAGCATATTATAGGCGGAAATCCCGTTAAAAAGTTTCTGGCGGGGAAACGTTACGAAGATTTTTTCGCAGGACAAATGCGGATCACCCTCAGGAATTGTGGAGAGATCGATCCTGAAAAAATCGATGATTATTTACAGAATGAAGGGTATCAGGCCTTAAGAAAAGCACTCACCGAAATGACTCCTCTTGGAGTGATTGATGAAGTAAAAAAATCAGGGTTAGGTGGAAGAGGTGGGGCTGGTTTTCCCACAGGTGTAAAATGGGGATTCTGCCAGGCAAATGCCTCTGATCAAAAGTACTTGGTGTGTAATGCCGACGAAGGTGATCCAGGGGCTTTCATGGATCGAAGTGTGCTGGAGGGGGACCCTCAGGCGGTATTAGAGGGGATGGCCATTGGGGGGTACGCTATTGGGGCCAATCATGGATACATCTATTGCAGGGCTGAATATCCCCTGGCTATTCACAGACTCAAAATCGCCATTGAGCATGCCAATGAGAAAGGGTTTCTCGGTGATAATATTATGGACTCCGGTTTTTCTTTCCATATTACCATAAAAGAGGGAGCCGGTGCTTTCGTATGTGGGGAGGAGACTGCTCTGCTCGCCTCTATCGAGGGTTCCAGGGGAATGCCTCGCTCACGTCCTCCCTTTCCGGCTCAAAAGGGGCTGTGGGGTCATCCTACGACAATCAATAACGTAGAAACATTGGCAAACGTCGCTCAGATTATCTTTAATGGTGGCGATTGGTACGCCTCAGTCGGCACGGAAACGAGCAAGGGTACGAAAGTATTTGCTCTTGCAGGTAAAGTGAAGAACA
>JAXHSZ010000030.1:0-15632 GCA_034190725.1 Thermodesulfobacteriota bacterium | reverse complement strand
GTCGTATCCTCCAGGTTGCCCCCCCCTGATGAGATTTACAACGAACCTGTGGACCTGCGCGTTGCTGAGTTCATTGGCAGTCCGAGGATCAATACGCTTTTCTCGTGCGTAGCGCCGACGGGTGGACTTGAGATCTTCGGCCATCTCGTTCCAATCGATACTAGGCTTCCAGCAGGTACCAAAGTCATTGTTGCAGCCCGTCCCGAAGCTGTGAATCTCACGCTAGACCTCCGAAATGAGGGCATTCCGGGAACAGTGATTTTTCGGGAAAACCTGGGGTCTGAGGTGCTCGTAAATGTTGGGATCGACGGTTCTAAACAACCGGTAAAGGTACGGCTTGACCCCCTGTCTGGTCGCGATGTGCCGATTGGATCGAGAGTCCGACTAAAACTGCCGTTACGCCGTCTGCTCGTGTTTAATGATCAAAGGGAGCGGGTTCAGACCCAACCTCTATCCCTTTCCAGGGAATACGGAGCTATCTGTGGCTGAGAAAACACCTGAATTGTGTACTGCACACGTTGATGGCTTCGCCAGAAAAGCTCATATATGGTTAAGCGCCAACTCGGAGGCGCTAACTGCATATGTGCTGTCTGCACCAGCGACGTTCCTCATCTTTCTCATGATCCTTGGCCCCGCAGGTGCTGTGGTCGTCATATGCATGAGTGACTGGGAGTTCGGCTCCAGCACTTTTTCATTTGTTGGCACGGAAAATTTCCGGGCCTTACTCGACGATCGAGTATTTTGGAAATCCCTGACGAATACCCTTATCTATGTGGCGGTAGTGGTGCTGGTTTCAGTCGTTTTGGGTCTTGTCGCGGCAGTCATGATCGAATCTTGCACCTTTTTCAGGTCATTTTATCGAGCAGTTTATTTTCTACCGGTCATGGCAACAATGGCAGCCATAGCAGTGGCTTGGCAGATGGTTCTTCATCCTCAAATCGGCCTGCTGAACCAAGGAATCAGGGCTATAGGGATGGATTTCACAATGAGTTGGTTACAAAATGAAAAAACGGTTCTTGCCACCTTGTGCGTTATTGGTATCTGGCAGGCGGTTGGTTTCAACATGATCCTTTTTCTTGCCGGCCTTACGTCCATCCCTAATGACTTGTATGAGGCAGCCGAGGTGGATGGTGCAGATAGCGCCTGGGACAGATTCAACACCGTAACATGGCCTCTGCTGGGCCCCACTTCCATATTTGTTTTGGTCATCACTGCTATCCGTGCCTTTCAGGTTTTTGATACGGTTGCAGTTCTGACGCGGGGAGGGCCAAACAAGGCTTCGGAAGTGATGCTTTACACAATTTACAATGAGGCCTTTGTCTTCTTTCGGACTGGACATGCAGCCACGTTAACAATCGTGTATTTAGCGATCATCCTGACACTCACTCTTGTGCAAGTCTGGTTTCTAGATAAACGGGTACACTACACATGAGACACTATAAAAAATTACTTGTATGGTCTATTATTCGACACGTTCTACTCCTGACCGGTGCATTGCTTGTACTTGCTCCCTTTATTTGGGCCATTCTTATTTCCTTTAGGCCGCCAGAGGAACTATTTAGCGCTGAGTTTCAAATTCTACCGAATAACTGGGCTGTCTGGCGTAATTATTCGATGGCTCTGACAGAATCTCCATTGCTGCTTTATATCTTAAACGGAGTCATTGTCTGTACCGGTATCTTCTTCTTCCAAGTTATGTTTGCGCTTCCCTGTGCCTATGCCTTGGCAAAATTGAACTTTCGGTTCAGAAGCACGCTGTTTACTATAGTGCTCATCGGACTGCTTGTGCCACCCCAGGTGCTTGCTATTCCTCGGTATATTCTTTGCTATAAGGCTGGAATTCTCGATACCTACGCTGCGTTGATTGCACCTTTTACCATCTCGGTTTTCGGCATCTTCCTTATGCGGCAGTTCTTTCGGACTGTTCCAGACGATCTTATACATGCAGCGCGCATCGACGGCCTGAGCGAGTTCAGCATTGTTTGGCGCATCATGCTTCCAGCCGTGTATCCAGCGCTGGTGGCATTTGGAATATTCTCGTTAGTCTCCCACTGGAATGATTTATTTTGGCCGCTAATTGTCATTAATTCCGAGAAAATCGCCACGCCGCCTCTTGGTGCGGTTCTGTTCATTAACGAAGAGGCTGGAAACGACTACGGTGCCTTGATGGCGGCGATGGCAATCATCACGACACCCCTTATTGCGGCTTTCTTGATCGCGCAACGCAGGTTTGTTGAGGGCATTACGCTTTCAGGCATGAAATAGCCCGTAGTCTTAGAAAGGATTTCGCAAATTTGTAATTACCAACCGCCATCAATTGACTACTGAAGAAATATGTGGCCAAAGGTTTAACAAACTCACGCTAGGAGGAAAAAATGAGCGAAGATCACAGAAGTATGTGGAAAGGGTTAGGTCTGGATATGGAGAGGCATGACCAACTTTTAAGTGCCTTAGGGGAGATCTATTCCGATGTTTATTTGGGTCAGAATAGTCGTCCAAAAGGAATGGAGTATTTTGATTTTGTCATGTCCGAGGTACATGGATTAAGAATCAAGGAGCTTTTAGACCACAAAGAAAAGGGTGGCAAAGTAGTTGGGACTTTCTGTCTTTATGTCCCCGATGAGATAATACTGGCCGGTGGCGGAGCAAGCGTGGGGCTTTGCGGGGGCGCCCAGTTTTCTGTCCCCGATGCAGAAGCGGTACTTCCAAGGAACCTGTGTCCCCTTATCAAGTCTGCCTTTGGTTTCAAACTCGCCAAAATCTGTCCCTATTTTGAGGCGGCTGATTTTGTGGCTGGGGAGACAACCTGTGACGGGAAAAAGAAGGTATGGGAACTCCTGAGCGATCACATCCCTACCTATGTGATGGAGATTCCCAATATGAGAAGGGAAATCGACGAAGATCTCTGGCTGAAGGAAATCAGGGATTTTATGGGAAAGATGGAGAAAGAGGCGGGTGTCACAATTACCCCTGAAATTTTGGAGGAGAAAATCAAACTCGTCAACGAGAAAAGAAAGGCAATAATGAGGGTCTTTGACACACGCAAGAAAGCCCCGGTTCCCATCAGCGGAAAAGATGCCTTACTGATATCTCAGATTGCCTTCTACGATGATCCAGAAAGGTTTACTACCAAGGTCAATGAACTCTGTGATGAACTTGAAGAAAGGGTTCAAGAAGGAAAAGGGGTAATCGATAAGAATACTCCAAGGATACTGGTCTCCGGCTGTCCAATGGCGATACCGAACTGGAAACTCCATCATGTCATAGAAGAGAGCAATGCAATCGTTGTGTGTGAGGAGAGTTGTGTAGGCGCCAGATATTGCACGAATATGGTGGAGGAAGACCGTCCTACTCTGGACGAAAAGCTTAAGGCCATCGCAGAACGTTATTTGAAGATCAACTGTAGTTGCTTCAGTCCAAATGAAGAGAGGATCAAGGAGATTCTTCACTATGTGAACGAATATGATGCTGCAGGTGTAATCCACTACACCCTCCAATTCTGCCATACCTATAATGTGGAGTTTGTCAGGGTGAAGGAAACACTCAAAAAGGCGAATATCCCTGTTCTGGAGATCGAAACGGATTACAGTGAGGGTGACGTGGGACAATTAAAGACCAGGATTGAAGCATTTATTGAACAAGTATCCTAACAAAAGGGTACAGGGTGCAGTTGTCAGGGTGCAGAAAAGCCTTCCTGAGCACCGAACCCTGACCCCTGCAAACTCATTTCTCTCCCGAGGCGGTTTCTCTCCCATAAACTGCCGCCCCTGTTAGGGGAAAAGAGGATCGAGGGGGACAGACTCATTCTCCCTCCAGACCTGTCTCCCTCCCTCCTCTCCTTTGTTGATAAGGAAATAAGCGTTCACGGGTCTTGTAGTTGGTGTCCTTGTTCGGTGAAAATTTACCATCATGAAGACCCTCATCCTGGTTTCAGGTCTCAGATGTTATATATCGGTCGACACAGGAAAGAAACACGGGAAATGTACTCTTCCCTTTGCCGTCACGGCTTTTCAAGGCTTCAAGATATTCTTTTTGCACACACCTCCGTATTGTATCTTGAACCGAAACAGGACGACTGAAACCAGTGAACCCTGAATCCGTGAACGGTTAGAGGCATCTCACTGGACTATCTGACTATCTAGAAAGGGGTGATAAGATGAATCCTATTATTGTTATGTCTAGTCATTCGAAAGCAGACAAGGACAAGGATGTGGAGTTCGCCATAAATAGTAGTTTTCATGGGTTGGACTGGTCTTTTGATCCGAATCGGATGCCTTTCTCCAATGCTTCAAAAAATAAGTTTCTCGAACAGATATGGAAACTTCACAACCATTGTATTGAGGTAAGGTTCCATACCCCGTTTCTCAATGTGGAGATCGGACATCGGGATGATAGTGTCTCCCAATGGGCCATGGAGCTTTATCTCAGGACCTTGGAACTCATTGCTGAGGTTGGGGGGCGATTCCTGACGCTCCATATAGGACTGGGCGCCATTCCTGATGAAGATATCTGTCTGATGAAAGTTGAAGAAAATCTTAAGGCATTAAAAATATTTGGTCTCAATCGCAATATTGTTGTTTCCCTTGAGAACCTTGCCTATGGGCCCACATCGATCCCGGAACTATGGATGGAGATTCTTGAATCAGTGGATCTTCCCGCAACTTTCGATTTCGGTCATGCTAAGGTGTGTGATTCGGTTGCAAAGGGTCTCTGGACTCCCATGGAGATGGTCTGTCATGTAAAGGACCGGCTCCTCCACGCCCATATCTATAAAGAGGAGAATGGGCGGGGGCACGTCCCTCCTGAGACAATTGACGATTTGGGGACTGATCTGCTCGATGCTCTGATCGAAACATCGTGTCGTTGGTGGGTGGTAGAACTCCAGGAGAAGAAAGCAGCTTTGCACACAAAGGAAATGTTGGATACATACATGAAGCTCAAAGGAGCCCCGATCGGTATCGAGATGAACTATAAAGTTCTCCGGGAATGTATGTAAACCTTGTTCCCTTGCGGCCTTGAGGAGCCTTTTATCATAACAGACGAAGATAAAGCTCTCCTGAATTTTTTCATATACGATCAATGCCTATTCCGGCGGTTATCATAGTGATGCCTCCTGATTTCATAACTTCTTTAGTGAGATTGTAGCTATTTGGCTTTTTTTGTAAAGACTTTGACAGGGGAGATTTATAAATGTCCCTTTTAAGTGAGAAATTAACGGTGGATTCAGCTTTGCCTGATCTGCCTTTTCATCCGTGCATCCATCCCGTGGCCACAAAAAATATGGCCAGAATACACCTTTCAGTTGCCGGGAAGTGCAACCTCATCTGTCACTATTGCGCCAGACAGTATCCGAACACATCAAAAGGTTTTCCAGGGACCAGCCGCAGAGTGCTCAGCCCCCAAGAGGCATTGGACCATCTTCGTAAACAAAGACGGATCTGGGGAAACAACGTAGTTGTCGGAATCTCAGGTCCGGGAGAACCTCTTGCAAATAAGGAAACCTTTGAGACCTTGAGACTCGTTCGCACACATTTCCCCACGCATCCTCTGTGCCTCTGCACCAATGGTTTGCTTTTGGGAGAATACATCTCGGTTCTTTCCGATTTGGGTATCTCCGTGATCAGCATTACCGTAAACGGCGTCGACCCCGAAATTGTGGCCAGACTCCAGCCGGGTGTGCAATGTGGGGACTCGCTTTTCATGGGGAAAGCCGGTGCTCAGCGGCTGATTGATGCTCAAATCAGAGGCCTTGAGATGGCTTCTGCTGTCGGTATATTCGTGAAGGTAAACACTGTGGTGGCGGAGAGGATCAATGACGATCATCTTGTCAGGCTCGCCTCTGTCCTGAGAAACACAGGTGCCGGAATGATGAATATTATGCCTGTCATTCCCGTGAATAAGGGTCTTTGGCTGTCTCCTCCGGATGGCAAGTGTCTGGAAGAGCTACGAACTGAATGCGAAAAATATCTGCCCCAGTTCAGACAGTGTCGACAGTGCACGTCGGATGCCGCAGGGATTCCAGGTCTCTTGAGAGAAGGGGGGTGTTGTTCATGAGTGAAGACAAGCACACCCTTTCCAGAAGAAATTTTTTAAAGTCGTCAGGACTCGCCGTGGTTTCCGGACTCTCCGCATCGTCACCTGCCCTTGCCCGCAATTCAGATCAGGGACAACTCCAGGTCTGGTCGTGTGGTGGGTTGGCGGAAGCATTTATTCCTGCAAATCAAGCATTTCATAAGAAGACGGGAGTCAAGATAGCCTATACCGGTGCTTTTGCCGCAGCCCTTGGTAAATCTCTATTGGGAGATGCCCGAACAGAGATCTTTGCTCCCAGAGTGGTCTCTCTATCAAAAAAGCTGAAGGATCAGGGCAGGATGCTGTGGTACAAACCACTTTGCTTCACGCGTTACGTACTTGCCGTTCCAAAGGGAAACCCTGCCGGTATAAAGTCCATAGAAGACTTGGCCGGGAAAGGGATTCGTGTTGTCCTCTCTTTTGAGGCTTCTCCTCCTGGAGGGAAAGCAACAATGATCCTTTTGAAAAAGGCCGGACTCCTTGAGAAGGTGAAAAAGAACATCATTTTTAATGGTGATTGCGTACTCAGAAGCACAACAATGCTTGCTGAAGCAAGGGCCGATGTGAGTATCGTCGAGCAGCGTATTACAAAGAATCCGAGATTTGCAGGAAAGCTCGAAGTGATTCCGATTGAAGAGAAATATTTTCCACCCCCTCCCATGACCTTTACAATCGGTCTCATGAAATGGGCCGCAAAACCCGCTGTCGCAACCTCTTTCATAGACTTTATCTTGTCTTCAGAGGGGCAGAATCACTTTGAAAATGCAGGATTCATTCCTGCCATCTCCCTTGAGGGGAGGCGTCTCATCGAAAGATACGGAGTGTGACATGACTGCAAATGGCAACACAATTGCGGTGGACAAAACAAAAACCGGAACAAAGACAAAGCTCACTTGGATTCGGCGTTTCTCTCAGACTACTTTTCTCTTTGTCATCGGAGAATTTTCCTTTTACGGGATTTTCAGGTGCCCTTTTGCAATACCGTATGTGAGCTGCTCGGGGTGTCCGGTCGTGCAATGTCCAGGAACATGGATGGTCTATCCCTTCTGGATCGCTTTGGGTATCATTACAATGTTGTTTGGGAGGGGATTCTGTGGATGGGGGTGTCCCGGTGGACTTGTTTCCGGATTTCTTTCAAAACTCTCGACCATAGGACACAAAATACAACGTGGCATAGACAGAAGACTTCATCTGCTTAAATATATATCGCTTGCCGCCGGAATACTCCTCTGGATATGGATGGAGAATCCACGGTGGGCCATCCCTATACGAATCGGAGAATTCTGGAATTCAGTAAAACTGACTTTTCAACATGCAGATAATATGTGGGTTATCAGGTCTTTTGGAGTGGTGCTCTTCATCGTGTTGGGCGGTATTGCAGGCAGTTTATGGTGTCGATATATTTGTCCAACAGGAGGACTCCTGGAAGCGTTTCGCAGATTCGGTTTGTTCCAGTTCCGAAAATTGGAGGATTGTACTGAGTGCGGCCTCTGCCGAAAGGCGTGTGAACTCAATACGGAACCCGAGAGTTACAACTGCACCAATTGTGGAGACTGCAGGAATGCATGCCCCTCAAATACTATTTTCTTTGGGGTCGCCGGAAAAGGGCAATCCGAGTAAAGCTTATATTTTATAACATCCTGGAGAATTCAGTGCGCTGATACAATCAAATTTCAGGGTACTCAGGTTTCAGATTTTTTTCCGATGACTGACACCTGAGACCCGGTGTGATGAAAATAAAGCCTAAACTGTTTTTGTGACAATATGGAGGATGCCCATATTGTTTCATTTGAAGGCGGTCGTCCACGGACCATCATTGATTTTCCGCCCAGGTCTATCAATACAACAGATGATTCCGTGGGCGATTGTCGAATTTTATACCATGAATTATTTCTGTTTCAGGTCAAGTAACTTTTAAAGGAGTCCCGGTGAGAATTATGAAGACTGGTTGATGGACGCTATTGAGGGAAGATCGTCTTTATCTCTACATCCATCGGTTGAAAGATTGAGATATTGGAGAGGAAAGAGACTGCCAACGAACCGCCAAGTTCTCGTATTGGCAGTCTCCGAGGACATACCAGGGGCATAGTGCCTTCTGAGTATGTATCTTCAATCCTAACCAAATATCCCCGAAAAAACAAGAAAAATATCGACCCTTGCGGTGATCCGGGTTCAACTCTTACCGACTTTTTATTTTGTTGGCTTCTTACACAGTAACCGTTCACGAGTGCCCGGTTTACAGATTTCAAGTTCCTGACTATTTTTTCACTTCTGAAACCAGGATTGAAATCCTTGTGATTGTAATTGTCCGGGCACTTATGGGCAAAGCGACATACTCCATCATCCCGTATGGTCACATGCCCAAATAAAGTATGCCATCGGTTGAAGCGATTGAAACTGTCCAACAGGACGCAGTGCAACTCAATGCGGTATATCAATGGGAAGGGAGGGAAATGAGATGAAATCGTGAGGAGGGGAGACAGTTGAAGGATACAACTCTTGTTCATGCAGAGATCATGTTCCATCAAAAATTGAATAATCAAGGAGGTAGAAGAAAGTGAAGAAGCTGTTCATATTCATGATGAGTCTGATACTGATGTTGTCATTCGTCTGTTCCATAAGAGCGGATGAGAAGGATATTCTGCTGGAAACACTTATTGAAAAAGGCGTTCTCAGTCAAGAGGAAGCAAGGAAGATAGAAGCGGAAACAGAGAAGAAAGAGAAAAACACGGGGGATAACTGCGGTGGGTTCTTCAGTCTCAAGGGAGAGGATTGCGACATAGGCGGTGCTCTCGTCTTGAGATATGTTGATGCAGACAGGGATTCCGACAAAAAGAACAGTCGTCTGGAACTTGCCAAGTTCCTGCTCTGCCCGAAGATCACACTGAGCAGGGACGTGACCTTCAAATCTACAATCAAAGCCACCAGTGACAAGACGATAGCGGAAGATGCGTATATCGTTTTTTCGAATCTTCCTTTTCATTCCTTTGTTCAAGCGGGTCTTGCATGCAGATTCATGTCCATCGGATGCAAGACCGACGAACTTCCGCTTATCGGGAGGGCTTTCTGGGACGATGAAGATGTGGCCGTTCACCTGGGAGGGAACCTCAATCGGCTGTACTGGAGACTTTCAGTTTCCAACGGACAGGAGTTGGGCACTGCATATATCGGCAATGACAAAGCATATGAACTCATTGCCGACGATCGTCAGACATCCGACAGCAATTATAACAAGGAAATCGGAGCCGGTCTGGGCTTGAAGTCAAAACTGGGTGATTCCGCTAGCCTCAATCTGTTGAGCTTTTTTTATACAGGAGAACTGAGTGATGACGATATTGCTTTCCTGCAGAGTATTTCAGGATACGGAACTGCCACGGATGACACCAAGGAGATATATGGGGGAAGGGCAATACTGAACGTCGGTAATTTCACTCTTATCGCAGAATACATTGCAGGCGAGGATGGAGAGCTGGATCGGGACGGCTGGTACATTCAACCATCGTACAAAGTAAAATTTTCCAATCTAAAATGGTTTCATACATACGAACTTGTATTGAGATATGACGAGTTGAATGTTGATCTGGACAATGATCCTGCCGACTCTCTCACCTGGGACAGGGACATGATAACCATCGGTTTGAACACCCACATTAAGAAGAATGTGATCTTTGTGACTGAATACAGCATCAATGACGAAGATACAGGAAACGGAGATGTGGACAATAATGAATTTCTCTTGAAACTCGTGGCCAAATTTTAGGTCGATTCAAAGATGTCACATACAGGAGAGTGATCAGGTACACTGGTTACTCTCTGCAATTCCAAACAATTCAACCTATGTGGTTAGCCAAGTTCACCGCTAGCCAGCTGCTTGCTTTGTTTGTTTCTTATGGACTACAGACTACATAAGGTTGTATGTGTAACTGGTTGAATGATTTGTATGTCTCTTCGGATGCCTGTATGTTTTTTGCGTATAAGAAGCAACGAAGCAAGCAGCCTGCGTTTACCGCAACCTTGTTGAACCGCATAGGTCGAAGAAATTGAAAATAATCCATATAAGGAAGTATACGTTTGTTGGACAGGTTTTTTTAGGAAATATTTCAAAAATTCCGATAACCAACCCTGTTATTAACTTCACAAGAGGAAAAAACAATGAAGAGGAAGTATATTTCGACTATTGTCATCACAGTGTTAGTGATGGTTGGGACTATTAGTGAGAGGGCACTCGCCGGGGATCCTGAAAAAAAGAACCTCACATATGTGGAACCGGGACGGTATTTGATAAAGTTGCCCGTCATTCTGGCGGAAGCAGCCGGTTATTTCAAAGAAGAGGGACTGAACGTTCGTATCCGAATTGCTCCAGGGCAAAGAGTGTATGAAGCTCTAATTGCAGAAGATTCTGATTTCATCGCAGTATCATACGGCTCAATGATGAAAATCAACCAACGTGGCAAAGAAGTCCACTCTGTATGCAACATTACGCGCAACTGTCTTTTCCACCTGGTCGCCCAGCCTGAGATAAAATCCATTTTTGATTTTAAAGGGAAAAGGATAGGTGTCCCAAAGGTCGGTGAAGAGGTCACTGCAGTGATTCGCACTACACTCAAGAGAAAAGGACTCGATCCAGACAAAGATGTAAGATGGGTATCTGTAGGGATCCAGGCTACCATGATTGCTGCAATGAAACGTGGCGATATAGACGCGGTGGGTGCTGTTGGTGAATGGAGAGACCATTTGATAAGAGCAGTGCCGGGCACACATGTTATTGTTGATTATTCTAAGGAGACCCATCTCAAAGAATATCTGGGCGCTACAAATTATCCTCTCGCCCATGTTCAAATGACTGCGAACTTCATAGAAAAATATCCTGAAACTGCCCAGAGGGTCGTAAATGCGGTCATGAAATCACTGCGTTTTATCAATACTCACACCCCTGGTGAATGTATCGACGTGGTGAAGGACAAGTACTGGGCTGATGCAGACAAGGAAGTCCTTGTGGAGTACTTGTCGGAAATCAAAGACGCCTTTAGTTCGGATGGGATCACCAAAAAGTCCGGGTATGATGTGGTTGTGAAAGTAAATAGTGAAGCAGGGCTTCTCAAAATGCCTGCTCCTCCTTTTAAAGAAATCACAAACTTGGCCTTTGTAAAGAAAGCAAATAAAAAGCTCAGTATGCGGTAGAAACATTATAAGTTACAGGGTTCAGTTGTTAGGGTTCAGAAAATGATTTCAACCTTAAAAAGGCAATACTGACCGGAGATCCTACTAAAGTTTAATAGTCAGGTTGCGTATTTGATGATGCCCACCAGACAACTGATTCCTGACTTCTTTGAACCCCAATCATGTGATTATGGACAAATCGGAACCAACTTAGAAGGCAAATACATTGATAGATGCCCAGAATATCTGCAAGGACTTTCTCTCTAAAGAGGGTAAAAAAGTTAGCGTGCTTCGTGATGTAAATTTTCACATTAAACAAGGTGAATTCGTTGCCATTGTCGGTCCCAGTGGATGTGGAAAGTCTACCCTCATCAAGTTATTGATCGGCCTTATACGCCCGGATTCGGGTAAGATTTTGATTCACAGTAAAAGTATCAATATATCCAATGGATGTATAGGCTATATGTCACAGGCAGATTCCCTTCTCCCTTGGAGAACTGTGGTGAGAAATGTTGAACTGGGACTGGAAATGAAGGGTATCCGGTCGGAAAAAAGAAAAAAAGTCGTTTATGCTCTTATTGAAAAAATGGGCCTCAAAGGCTTTGAAAAGAGTTATCCGTTTGAACTATCAGGCGGGATGAAGCAGAGAGTCAGCATCATAAGAACTCTTGCATATGACCCTGAGATCATTTACATGGATGAGCCATTCGGTGCCCTCGATGTTCAGACAAGGGATATGTTGGAGGATGATATTCTGACAATATGGGAAGAGACCAAGAAGACAATTATATTCGTTACACACGACCTGTCTGAAGCGATTATTCTTGCCGACCGCATCTTTTTGATGAATGCCAGACCAGCTAAGATAAAAAGTGAATACATTATTGACCTCCCAAGGCCGAGACACCCAGACATCCGATTAACACATGGGTTCAATGAGATACTTCGGGTAATATGGGGCGATTTAAGTGATGAAGTCAGGAAGAGCAGAGACACTATTTTGTGAAAACAGTTAGAATTGAGCAGAACACAAAAATCACAATCCTGAGGGTGCTCATAGCACTTTCTCTTTTCCTTGCATGGGAAATCGGTACACGTTTAGAGACGCTTGATAAGTTCTTTTTCAGCAGCCCTTCGGAAATCGGCAGAGATGTCTTTGATCTTTTTATTACAGGCAAAGTATATCCACATATTGCTATGACTATGACAGAGGTCTTTGCGGGTCTTCTTTTCGGGTCTATAACGGGGATTTTTGCAGGCATCTTGTTGGGGAAGTATGAGACACTTGCTGGAGCTATGGACCCGGTAATCATGGGTCTGTATGCAATTCCCAAAATTGCTATCGCCCCCTTATTCATTCTCTGGTTTGGATTGGGGATAATCGGGAAGATCGTTTTCGCATGGGTAGTTGTGTTTTTCTTGATCTTCTTCAACACCTACGCCGGGATGAGAAATGTGGATCCGGAACTCATCGATTCCGTGAAGGCCATGGGTGGAAATGAGTGGCATATACTCACCAAAGTCTCTATTCCATCAAGTATTCCCTGGATATTGGTTGGTTTAAGAGCGAGTCTTGGATCATCCGTCATAGCCGCTATTGTGGGCGAATTTGTAGCTGCTGATATAGGTCTTGGGCATTTGATTATGGAGGGATTGACCCTATTCATGACCCAAAGGGTGTTGGCGGTTGTTCTGCTCCTATCCATCATCGTTATAACAATGGATATCTGCTTGCGAAAGATTGAAAAACGATTTCTCAGGTGGAGGCCTGGCAGAATCACCTGAGACAAGCTTCCATGATAAAAAGTACCAATATGAAAATCGGTTTATATTCATGTTGAAATTATATTTCTTACACCATACACAAGGAGGTATTACTATGAAATTCAAGTTGATTGTGTCTTTAATTGTTGCTTTTATTTTTACTTTTACAGGCGGTTATTTGGCTGCGACTGGTGTTCTGGACATATTCTCCGGTCAGAAAGGGACCATACGCATAGCCGGGGGCACGGCTCACATCCCTGTCATGAAGGAGGCAGCAATGAGGATTATGAAGATAAATCCGGATATTAAGATCACTGTTGCCGGTGGAGGTTCGGGGGTCGGCGTCAAGCAAGTGGGTGAAGGCCTTGTTGATATTGGAAATACGGGCAGAAAAGCAACTGCGGATGAGATCAGGCGGTACGGTCTTGTGTTGCACAAGTTTGCTGTAGACGGTATAGCCGTTATTGTGAACCCCAAAAATCATGTTATACAACTGACGAAAAAACAGATAGAGGACATCTTCGCAGGAAATGTGAAAAAATGGAGCGACCTGGGATGGAAAGACAGGAGCATCAATGTGTATACCAGGGACGCATCCAGCGGAACCCGAAAAGTCTTTTGGAAAAAGGCATTGAATAAGGGTGAGATTACACAAAAAGCAAATTTCGTGAAATCAAATGGAGCTATGAAGTCTGCTATCAGCGTTGATCCGTATGGGATCGGTTATGTCTCCATAGGCCATTTGGATAATACGGTCGTCGCTGCTGCAATAGACGGCATCTCCCCCACGCTTGAAAGCGTTCAGGACGGAAAGTATACGATCGCCAGAGGACTCTATATGAACACAAAAGGGCATCCAAGTGGACTCACGAAACACTTCATCGATTATATCTTGAGCAAAGAAGGTCAACAGATCGTTAATGCGAAGGGCTTTATGGCGGTGAGATAATGAAGCGTTATTCAGAGAAGCTCGTGGAGGCCGGATTCTTTTTCAGCGCTGCTGTGAGCGCCTCCATTACTTTCTTCATCCTCTTGTTTATGATTGTGTTCAGTCTGCCGCTCTTCAAAGGGGGACATGTCTTTCAGGTTCTCAGATTGGGATGGGATCCATATGAAGGCACTTTCGGTGTGCTGCCCATGATTGTGGGAACGGGGATCATCGCCTCGTTAGCCCTTGTTTTTGCAGCACCTTTCGGCGTGGGATGTTCCGCTCTTATCAGTGTCTTTTCAAGGCGGGGTTTTGGAAGATTTCTCAGGAAAATTGTAGAGTTTATGACCGGTATTCCCACTGTTATTTACGGATTTATCGCCATCTTCCTTTTGGTCCCCTTTATACGGGAGATATTTGAAAAAGGGACTGGAATGTGTGTGCTGAGTGCAGCAATCATGCTGGCGCTCCTCATCCTTCCAACAATTGTCCTCTTCCTCTCCGACGCATTCGATGGAGTGCCGCAGGAGTACCTCAATGCCGCCGATGTTCTGGGGGCATCCCCCTGCCAGAAACTCATCCATGTGATCATACCCTCTTCCTGGAGAATGATCACCTCCGGAATGATTTTAGCTGCAGGGAGAGCTGTCGGAGACACACTCATATCACTCATGATCGCTGGAAACGCTCTCCAGATACCTGGGGCACTTTCTGATTCCGCAAGGACTCTCACGGCCCACATAGCCCTTGTGATGGCCGCCGATTACGAAAGTCCTGAATTTAAGTGTATATTTGTGTGTGGCCTCATCCTCTTCGTTTTTTCTCTGTTCATCGTGCAAGGGATGAGAATGCTTGGGGCCGGAAAAGTCGGGGAGAAGAGATGAGACGCGTGATGGAATCGGGAATTATCTCTTTTGCCTGGATATCGGGGATCATTGTGGTCGGCGTCGTGGGCATACTCATATATCAACTGCTCTATCAGGGGTTCCCTTCATTGAATGTTGCATTGATCTTTGGGGAGACAGAACCGTTGGATGCCCTCCTTCTCCGAAGAGAGGTATATGGAGGACTCTTCTCCGCAATGATAGGGTCACTTTTATTGATTGTCGTCTCAACAGCATGGGCCGTCCCAATGGGAGTGGCAACGGGAGTCTATCTGGCTGAATATGCCGATTCAAATTGGAAACCACACTTCGACCTCTTGTTGGATGTTCTCGCCAGCATACCCTCTGTTGTGGTGGGTCTCTTCGGCTTTGCCTTTTCCGTTTTTCTTCACAAACATGTGTCGGAAAGGATCTACCCTTGCTTTCTCATCTCCAGCATTGCTCTGGCCTGTCTTGTTTTACCTTACATCATCAGGGCCACGGAGCAGTCCATGAGCAACAGCCCATTCCATATAAAAACAACAGGTCCGGTTCTGGGTATTTCCAGATTTCAGAATATCGTCCACATACTGATCCCTTATAACATCTCAAGTATCATGAGTGGCGTGATACTGGCATTGGGAAGATGCGCAGAGGATACTGCAGTGATCATGTTGACGGGCGTGGTGGCAATGGCGGGTATCCCCAAGTCACTCCTGTCTTCGTATGAAGCACTCCCTTTCTACATATTCCATATTTCATCAGAATTCAGCTCACAAGAAGAGTTGATGACAGGCTATGCCGCTTCCATTATTCTTTTAGGCATCTGTGCCTTGTTATTCACA
>JAXHSZ010000003.1:0-17322 GCA_034190725.1 Thermodesulfobacteriota bacterium | reverse complement strand
GTTAGGACAGAAATGATTAGTAAGGTCTATCATGCCAATCTCCTTTCTATTCAGAGTTTACTAATTGTACACTGAAGAAAGGCTGATGGCAAGAACATAACAATGATTAGGTGATATCGCCTGATTCTGGTAGATACATCTGTTTGGATCAAACACCTGAGGGAGAGTGACAAAAACCTCATTCGATTACTTGAACAAGGATTAGTTGCATGCCACCCCTTCATCATAGGTGAGCTTGCTTGTGAAAGCATAAAGAACAGATATGAAATCATTAGTTTGCTAAATGATCTGCCATCAACAGACATGCTTGATCATCACGACATTATGGAGTTTATTGAATATCGCAATATCATGAATAAAGGTATTGGTTATGTTGATGCTCATCTGCTTGGATCAGCACTGATATCAGAAACCCCTTTATGGACATTCGATAATGCACTAAAAAAAATTGCGAATCAATTATCCATAGCGTATGATATCAAATTAAACATATAACATCCATAAATTCACGGCCGAATAGGGCAAAACATTTTGGTTCGTTTCCATAACACTAAAAGCAAAAGTTTGCAGAGGGCGCCAGTGAGCTGGGTGCTTTCTTTTTGGGACGCAACATGACGGCAAACCGTCCGCTTAGATCATTTATCCTATCGAGAGTTCCAGCTCCTTTTAGATTTTAAAAAATCAAGTAAAATGACCATAAAATCGTTACAACCAGCCTTTTATTCAACATCCTACAGATCCTTTGATCGGAACCTTTACAAATCCCATAGATATTTGTAAGCTGCTAAGAAAGCTGCTCAGTCCTGCTGTGTCTCATCCAACATCCCGATTTTCATCGAGGGATCCCTCAGCACTCAACTCCTCATACATCCAAACTTTCATCATCTAAAAGGAAAAGTCGATTGTCCGAATCGCATTTTATGCTTGACACACAAAGAAGGTTTCCATACACTTTGTTTGCAAATGCAAGTTCGTATGACTGTCACCTAAGTTGAGCGATTCTTTCCTACTGCGAGGTTGTATCTCACTGAATCTGAAGCAAAAAAAGTTTCAAATCAAACTCACTGAAGGGTTGGCTTCACTTTCGTTCAATTCGAAATTTTTTTCACTCCAGATTCAGCAACTTACAACCTCTCGTGACGGAAAGAATCGCTCAACGTTCCCTTTACTTTTCACACATAAGAGCCCCGGCCGACATCAGAATAGACATACACAACCTGCAAGCCCGTTACACATGTGGATTTACTTATATTTCATCCTGAAACCTGGATAAAGAGAGAGGAGAATACCATGAAAAAGAGAATGTTGAGGAGATACGTTTTTACTTTAGTCTATGGACTTGTGATTCTTTATGCCTTTTTTGCTTCCACTTCAGTCCTGCAAGCCAAAGATGTTCCAGGATTAACAAAGAACACCATAAAGGTCGGCCTGATACTTGATCAAACAGGGCCTGCTGCGGATGTTGTCGTGCCTACAACCCAAGGCATAAAGACATACTTCAGATATGTGAATGAACAGGGAGGGATTTTTGGGAGAACGATCGATGCCCGGGTTGAAGATGACCGTTACTCCATTCCACTCGCCATAACGGCCTTTAAGAAATTGGTCTTCAAAGACAGGGTTTTCAGTTTAATCGGCCCCACATCAACTGGAGCAGTTACAGTGTTGAGCAGACATGTGGAAAAGCAGAAGATACCCCTTATGTCCGCAATAATGCCTGAGATAACCGTAAAACCCTTTAAGAAGTATGTCTTTATCTTTGGGGATATTTATCCCAATCAAATGAAGGTCCTGATAGAATATATCTTAAAAGACGTCAATTCAAGTGAACCCCGGATTGCCTTTGTTTACCCCGATAATGAGACAGGGAAAGTGGACTTGGAATCAGCTACGAGACAATTAGCATTCAATGATCTTCAACCTGTTTCCAAAGAGGTTCTCAATCCAGGTTCTCTCGATGCTGCATCACAAATAATGAGTTTAAGAAGGGCTAAAGCAAACTTCATTGTTCTCTGTGGTCAGATACCACAACCGACAGCAGTCCTGTTGCGGGAATTAAAGAAATTCGGGTTAAATATTCCTGTTTTCGGAAGTTGGGCGACATGTGCTGAAGAGGTACTTGCCATAGCTGGGAAATCTTCTGAAAAATTCTATGCAGTTAATCATATGATGTCATGGTATGATGAAGGCCCGGGCGCTGAAGAGATGCGGAATGTCACATTGAAATATTATCCAGGAACTGAAAAGCCATATCGTGGAAAGATATATACTCATGGATGGGTTGGGGCAAAGGTCATGGTCGAGATCCTTAAAAGAGCAGGTAAAAACTTGAATAGAGAGAATTTCATCCAAGCCATGGAAACCATTAAAGACTTTGAAACAGGCGACCTCTGTGGGCCTATCAATTACAGTCCTACAAATCACAAAGGGGGAAATACATGGAAGATATTCAAAGCCGATCCGAAGAGTGGAAAATTCATTCCCATTACCGGATGGAGAAAATCGGAATAAGAGTCATCCGAATCATAGGTTACGCCCCCTTCGATGTTTCAATGTGACTCAATAGAGAAGTCTTGAAGTGAGAATTTATCTTGAATGTTGCACTCTACAATGCTCTTTTAATGATAAATACCAGCCAGAGCGAAGATGAACATTCTTCAAAAATTTCAGTGAACATTCATAGATTTACGGATAAAAGGTGCAATGTATTGCAGTCAGTTTATAAAATGGCTGTTATGTAGTAGTGAAACTGAGGGGAGGACGCCAGTGGGCTGGTTACTTCCCTTGAGTAAACAACACAAAGGGAAGCCACGTCCGATAAGATCATTTATCCAACGAGAGTTTCAGCTCCTTTGAAAAGAATAGGTAAAATAGGACTAGCAGGTAATATTTGTGACCACCATTGACAGAGGATAGAAAGCAGATTTCGAAAAAACTCCCTCTGAAGTAAGGTGTAAATTCTGCTGAAAGTTTCCACCCAATTATATTTCCACTTTTCATAGTAAATCAATACCTTCCCTTGATAAGTTTGTAATGTGAGAATATGTTGCAGGCTATATTTTTTCTGAGGAAAGGATAAACTTTCCTCGCTCTAACCCACTGGCCAAGTCTCTTAATGATTCGGCAGGGAAGCTCTTCACCTCTTCCGTAAACCCCATATACGTGTAAATCATTTCCAAGATTACCCGGGTCAATGATTTGCCGCTCTTGCATGCCATTTTATGTATTTATATTTGCTTCTTATGAATTACAGACTCCAATCATGCTGCATGTATAGCGTGACTGTATCTTTGTATGTTTGTTCGGATGGTTACTGGGCTTTTGCGAAGATGAAGCAAACGAGGCAAGCAGCCGGCGCTTACCCTCAATGCTGTTGAATTAAGAGAACAAACGTACTGAGATAAAAGTCCTCCCACCCCTGTTGGGATGGATTGAGGGAGGTTGGGAAAGGCTATATGATAAAAAAGCAGATAAATCTTTACTATTCAGCCGTTTTCACCCCCAAATCACCTCTCTCATCAAGGGGGAGGAATCTGTGAAGATTAGAGTTTTGAAAAAATAAGAGCTTATAAAGAAATATCCATTAATACAATAGCATTGGAGCTTGCCCAGCCCTGCTTCACCACACAGGTCGAAAAATTCTGAAGTTTTCAACTGTGTAGTTTCTTTTTTGTGTGATTTTACGGAGACGCAAGTCACCAACCATAACTGGTGGGACTGAAGTGTTATGATCGAAGGACAAGATATGGATGACAGGTTAAAAGAAATATTGACACGGTTCAATGAATTGCAAGGAAACATTACTGTATTGACAGGCGCAGGTATTTCAGCGGAGAGTGGCATACCTACATTCAGAGGGAAAGAGGGATACTGGACTGTGGGATCACGGGAGTATCGCCCTGAAGAGATGGCCACGTTGAGGATGTTTACGAGAAACCCCTTTTGTGTGTGGCAGTGGTATTTGTACAGAAAGACAGTCTGCAGCAAAGCAGGCCCGAATACAGGCCATATGGCCATAGTTGCGTTGGAAAGAATCTTCAAGGATCGTTTCTGTCTCATCACCCAGAATGTGGACGGATTGCATTTGAGGGCGGGCAACAGCTTTGAGAGAACATATCAGATCCATGGGAATATCAACTTTATGCGCTGCTCAAAAGAATGCACCATGGATTTCTTTCCTTTACCCCGAGAGATTCTTCCAAAAGCAAAGAATGATGCAGTGACGGGCAATGATAAACTCCTGTTAACCTGTCCTCATTGCGGTTCTTTGAGCCGACCTCATGTACTGTGGTTTGATGAATCCTATAATGAAAGTTTTTATTGGTTTGACAGTTCTCTGCAACGTGCAATGGAAACTGATTTATTGTTGGTTGTGGGCACTTCCGGAGCCACAAACCTTCCCATGCAGGTTGGGGGGTTGACAGCGAGAAAGGGGGCCTGGATCATTGATGTGAATCCAGAGACCAATCCTTTCAGCCGTATGGCGGAATCAACAGGGAATGGGTATTACTGCCGGGGAAAGAGTGGGGATGTGCTGCCTGCCATTGTGGATTTTTTGGAAGAGAATGGATAAGGACTTGCGAGACTCTTATAAAATGAGATGGCAAAATAACCCTTCTCTTTATTACAGTGAAAAGAGTTTATTTTCCTTGCATTATGAGATTTCTTTAGGTATATAATGAATGGCGATTCATTTTTTTTGGGTGTGATTTTTGTCATTTGTTCGTAATGAGTAAAGGAGTGGAGAGAGAAGCTGAAAGCGAAAAGACGAAAGCAACGAAAATGAAAGCAAAAAGCTGAACACCATGATCCAACTGCTTTCAGGAGGTGCCATGAAAGGAGGACAAGATGACTGAAGAGAGTATTTTACTGAAGAAAGAGGGACATATTGCAACCATAACCCTGAATCGTCCGGAAAAGCTCAATGCATTGGATTGGCCTGCCCAGAGGTTATTCGGACAGATACTGGACGATGTGGCAGAAGACAAAGAGATGAGAGTTTTGATTATCACCGGAGCCGGCAGGGCATTTTGTGCAGGTGGGGATGTGAGTGCCCAGAAGGGCAGGATCGGGATGAAGATGGCTGAAAAGAGAGAGGGTGGTAAGATGCTCTCGAAGAATCCGCTCAAGATCAGGAAGATGCCCAAACCGGTCATCGGTATGGTCAATGGTGTTGCAGTGGGAGCAGGATGCAACCTGGCACTGGCCTGTGACATTATAATCGCTTCGGAAAAGGCGCGATTCGGCCAAGCCTTTGTAAAGGTAGGCCTTGCCCAGGATTACGGTGGAAGTTACCTCCTCTCTCGGCTGGTGGGCACAAAAAAGGCGTGTGAGCTTGTCTTTACCGGTGATATAATAGATGCACAGGAGGCCATGCGGATTGGGTTGGTCAATAAGGTTGTTCCAGAAGGGGAGTTGGAAGCGGCAACAAAAGAGATGGCAGCGAAGATCGCAAGCAGGGCACCCCTTGCAGTTGAAATAGCCAAACGTTCCATCTATGATGCATTTGACAGGTTTGATTTGGAGATGGCTTTGGAATATGAGAATTATGTGCAGGGATTCCTTGGACTCACCGATGATCACAAGGAAGGGGCAACGGCTTTCCTGGAGAAACGGGAACCGCAATTTAAAGGAATGTGATATCCGGGGAGGAAAAGATGAATTTTGAATTGAGTGAAGAGCATAAGATATTTCAGAATACAGCAGCCCAGTTTGCACAAAAAGAAATTGCTCCCCTGGGAGCGGAGCATGACGAGAAGGAAGAATTTCCCAAGTGGATTTTTAAAAAGGCGGGTGATCTGGGTTTCCTGGGTATACCTTACCCGGAACAATATGGAGGCACAGGTCCTGATACCATTGCTCTTTGCATTCTTACGGAAGAAGCTTCAAAGGCAGATGCGGGTATTGCTTCAGGGTTAATCGTCCAGAATACGGTCGGTACTTCTCCAGTTTATAATTTCGGTTCTGAAGAAATCAAACAGAAGTATCTTGTACCTGCCATAAAAGGGGATTGTATCGGATGTTTCTGCCTGACTGAACCGAATGTGGGTTCCGATGTGTCTTCCATTGAGATGACTGCAAAAGAGGATGGTGATGACTATATCCTCAACGGCTCCAAGCTGTTTGTGTCAAGCGGTATGATGGCCGATTACACTGTTGTGGCGGCAAGGACCGAGAAGGGAAAAGGGCATCAGGGTATCACCATGTTTCTTGTGGAGACTCAGTCCCCGGGTCTTTCCCGGAAAGGTCTTAAAAAGCTCGGAATTCGAGCCCAGGATATAGCTGAGTTTGCGTTTGATGACTGCCGGGTTCCAAAGAAACATCTGCTGGGTGAGAAAGGGAAAGGATTCTACCAGCTCATGGCCACTGTTCAAAAGACCAGGATAGTTGTTGGATCTGCTTGTGTAGGTCTTGCCAAAGCCGCATTTGATACTGCTTTGAGATACGCAAAAGAAAGGCACCAGTTCGGCCAGCCCATAGGCAAGTTTCAGGGATTACAGTTCAAATTGGCTGATATGGCCATGGAAATTGAGCTGGCATCGGTTTTCACATATAAAGCAGCCTGGATGAATGATCAGGGTGAGAAATGCATCAAAGAGGCGTCCATGGCAAAGCTGTATGCATCCCAGATGGTGAACAGGGTGGCGTATGATGCCCTGCAGATACACGGAGGGTACGGATATATGAGAGAATATCCTCTGGAAAGGTATTACAGGGACGCCAGGATTATGGAGATATTCGAAGGCACGTCAGAGATACAGAAAGTCATCATAGCCAGAGAATTGGGGCTGTGAGTTGAGTGGGATTGAAGAATGAAGAATGAAGAGTGAAGAGTGAAGAGTGAAGAGTGAAGAGTTTCTTCCGTCTGTCTGTTGTCTATCTATCTGTCCTTGTTGATATCAGGGTTGAAGGCATAACAAGAAGCAGTTTCTTGGTTGATAGAAATTGCTTTTAATAATTTCGGTTTCAGGTGTCAGTGCTCAGGTTTCATGGCTTTTGTTTCTTGCTTTTGACATCCGGAACCTGGAGCAGTACGAATGTAAACTACTTTTGTGTCAATATGAAGGTAGTCCTTTCATTTTTAATCGTTAAGACTATGGAGAAGGAGGAATACGCATGGATCTGAAAGTTATTGTGTATGAGAAGAAGGATGGTGTGGCAATTGTCAGGATGAATTATCCGCAAAGATTAAACGCCCTGAGTGAGCAACTCCGGGCAGACCTTTACACAGTATATGAGGAAGCCCTGAACGATACTGATATAGGTGCTGTTATCCTCACCGGAACCGACAGGGCCTTCTGTGCAGGGGCGGACATCAGCGGATTTAAATTCGATACGCCGAGTATCCGCAAATTCATGAGAGATGTTATGCCCTTCCTGGCTTATCTGGAGAAGTATCCGAAACCGGTTATTGCTGCTGTGAACGGTCTCGCTTTGGGTGGCGGACTTGAGATAGCAATATCCTGCGATTTAATCATTGCTTCTGAAAAAGCAAGGTTTGGGGTGCCTGAGGCCGCCATCGGTCTTGTTCCCGGTTTTGCTATCCTTCGGCTCCATCAGATTATAGGTCGGGCAAAGTCAAAAGAATTGGCTATGACATGTGACCAGATCTCTGCTGAAGAAGCACTCAGGATCGGTTTAATAAACAAGGTCGTTCCCCATGAAAGCCTTATGGATGCCTCCATGGAAATGGCAGGCAAGATTTTATCAAAAGCTCCCCTCGCCATAGAGCTGATTAAGGCTGCAGTCAACAGAGAACTCCACGGAGAAGAATTGGCTTATGCAACAGAAGCATTGGGTATGCTCTTTAAGTCGGAGGATGCACAGGAGGGTATGGATGCTTTCTTGAACAAGAGGAAACCTGTCTTTAAAGGAGTATAGTTTGCGGGTTTATGAATTCCTCTTTGCATAGAGATGGACACAAGGGATTCAGATATGGGGGTTGATACCTTCATTGGCCTTCAATTTGGCCTGTGCGGTGAGTTCTGTTCACTGCTTGGCGGACTATTTCGTATAGAAAGCAAACGAAACAAGAAGCCGGCATTACTACAACCCTGAGTACCCTTACAGGTCGAATTTTTCGGCATTCCATCTTGAGGATATCTTCGCACGCTTCTTAATCACAAAATATCGAAATATGCACTCCTATTCCTATGAGTGAAGGGCTTGTGTAGAACTTATTTTTCACAAGACCTCAATTGAGGTGGATTCAAAATATGAGATTTCAATTTTCAGAAGAACAAAAAGCCATAAAGCAATCTGCTGAAGATTTTACAAAGAAAGAAATAATCCCATATGCTGCCCAATGGGAGGAAGACGAAGAATTTTCCAGAGAAACCTTTGATAGAATGGGTGCCATGGGATTTACAGGGATGTTGTGCCCTGATGAGTATGGAGGGACAGATCTGGGCCGTCTTACAACGGCCCTGGTGATCGAAGAGTTGGCAAGGGGTTGTATGACAACGGCCATGTATATGGCTGTCCATAATATGGTTGCCAATTTGATCTATACATACGGAAACGAAGAACAGAGAAGGCGGGTCGTGATTCCCCTGGCAAGTGGTGAGAAGCTGGCTGCCTTTGGATTGACGGAGCCGAATGCAGGATCAGACGCGGCTTCCCTAAAGACTTCAGCAGTACTGGACGGAGATGAGTATGTTATTAACGGTACGAAGATATTCATAACCAGCGGGGGAGTCGCGGATATCTATGGAGTCATGGTGAAGACGGACAAGGAGAAGAGGGCGGCCGGGATCAGTACGGTTGTCGTGGAAAAGGAGACTTCCGGTTTTTCGTTCGGCAAGTTAGAGGCGAAGATGGGGTCAGGTGCCTGCCCCACAAGGGAATTAATCTTTGAGGACTGCAGAGTATCAAAAAAGAACCTTTTGAGTAACGAAGGCGACGGTTTCAAAATCGCCATGACCGCTCTGGATGGTGGCCGGATCAATATAGGAGCTGTTGCCGTCGGCCTTGCCCAGGCTGCTCTGGATGCTGCGGTTTCTTATGCAAAGGAAAGGATACAGTTCGGCAAACCTATTTCTTCATTTCAGGGGATACAGTTCATGCTTTCGGATATGGCAACGGAGGTGGAGGCTTCCAGGCTCTTGGTGTATCAGGCTGGATACAGGATGGATGCGGGCCTTCCCTATACCATGTACGCTGCCATGGCAAAGAGGTTCGCATCAGATGCTGCAATGAAGGTTTGTACTGATGCGGTTCAAATTTTTGGTGGTTATGGTTATATGAAAGACTATCCTGTTGAGAGATATATGAGACATGCGAAGTTGACCCAGATCGTGGAGGGGACTAATCAGGTTCAAAGGATCGTTATATCGAGAGCCTTACTCGGTTGATATAGAGACGGTGCTCATTCGGAAATGTGATATTGCAGAGGTCATACAAGACAAAGCCTGTACTTCAGCGGCATACTGTATATGGATGTATTGAATTTCTATACGTCAGCTGATCGAGAATTGCAGACAAAGTCCATTCATGGATGAGCCCCGGGAAGAGAAGGAGGAAAAGGAATGAATCATTTCACAGATGAACAGAAGATGATGCAGGAGATGGTGAGAAAACTCGTAAAGGACAAAGTGGCTCCGAGGGCTGCCGAAATCGATGAGACAGATGAGTTTCCGTGGGACATTGCAAAGATATTCGGTGAGAACGGACTCTTGAATCTGGTCTTGCCTGAGGAGTATGGGGGAGTCAATGCCAATAATACAACCCTCTGCATTGTCATAGAAGAGATCGCCAAGGTGTCTCCTGCTTGCGGACTGACCGTCTTTACGACCCAGGCCCTCTTGAATGTGCTGGTACGGGGTGGAAATGAAGAACAGAAAAAGAGGTTCTATCCCAAATTTGCCAGTGGTGACAAGATCTGTGCTTTTGTGTTGACTGAGCCTAATGCAGGATCGGATGCTGCATCCATACAGACCAAAGCCATCCTGAAAGATGATCATTATATATTTAACGGAAACAAGATATTTATCTCCACAGGTGAGGTGTCTGACTTTTATCTGGTTTTTGCCATGACACGACCAGGAGAGAGAGCAAAGGGCATGAGTGCATTCATCGTGGAGAAAGGGACCAACGGCTTTAGCTTCGGAAAGAAGGAGAATAAGATGGGTCTGAGAGGCAACCCTACTGTTGAACTCATCTTTGAAGATGCACCGGTTCCCAAAGAAAACCTGTTGGGTGAAGAAGGGCAGGGATGGAAGATCCTCATAGAGTATGGAAACCTGATGAGAACATGGGGAGCCGCATCCACATCTCTGGGAATCGCCCAAGGGGCGCTGGAGTATGCAACGGAGTACGCAAAAGAAAGGGCGCAGTTCGGCAGGCCCATTGCAAGCTTTCAAGCTATTCAATTCATGTTGGCAGATATGGCCATACTCACTGAAGCGGCCCGGTCATTGATCTACAGGGCCTCATGGATGATTGATCAGGAGACGGAACCGTTCAGCAGGATTGAGCCAATGGTATCCATGGCAAAATGTTTCACAACGGATACAGCTATGAAAGTTACCACTGATGCCGTGCAGATTTTAGGGGGATACGGGTACACAAAAGAATACCCTGTGGAACGTATGATGAGGGACGCAAAGGGTGTACAGATATTTGACGGTACCAATCAGATTCAACGGGTCATCATATCAAGGAATCTGATCGGTAAACTGAAATAGATTCTTCTTGTATTTCAAAGAGAAGATAGAGAATAAACCCGGAGGAATACACAACATGTTTCACCTGACTGAAGAACAGAAGATGATCCAAGATATGGTAAGGAAGATCGCCAAGGACAAGATAGAACCGAGAGCCGCGGAAATAGATGAAACCGATGAATTTCCCATGGATTTTGTTGAAGTGTATAAGGAGAACAATCTCTTTAGGATGGTTCTCCCGGAGGAATATGGGGGCATTGATGCGAGTACCACAACTTTGTGTGTCATCGTTGAAGAGCTTGCCAAAGCGTATGCCTCTGCACCCCAGATGTTGATTACAACAGGAGCAGTGTTGCAGATCCTTTTAAAAGCTGCAACAGAGGACCAAAAACAGAGGTTTTTCAACAGACTGGAGCAAGGGACCCAGGCATGTTCATTTGTCTTAACCGAACCGAACCATGGTTCCGATGCCGGATCTCTCCAGACAAAGGCTGTGTTGGACGGTGATCACTATATCATAAATGGTACAAAAGCCTTTATCACTACCGGCGAGATCGCAGAACTCCATCTGGTCTTTGTGAGGACCGGTGGAGAGAGGACAAAGGGTATCAGCGTGATCATGGTGGACAAGAATACACCCGGTTTCAGGGTGGGCAAGAAAGAACACAAGATGGGCTTTGCAGGAACAGGGACCGTTGAGTTGGTCTTTGAGGATGCACGGGTGCCGAAAGATAATCTGGTTGGCGGGGTTAATCAGGGCTGGAGCCTCTTGCTCAATATAGCCAATATGATGCGTGCTTGGGGTGCAGGGTGCACAGCATTGGGAAACGGCCAGGGTGCCTTGGATTACGTGGTGGAGTATGCCAAACAGAGGTCTCAGTTTGGAAAGCCCATAGCCGGCTTTCAGGCGGTTCAGTTCATGCTTGCCGATATGGCCATCGCCCTGGAAAGTGCTCGGTCTCTGATATACAGAACAGCCTACGTTATGGACACGGATGGAGAGAGCTTCAAGAATATAGAAAGCCTTGTCTGCATGTGTAAGGCTTATGCTGCCGATGTTGGGATGAAGGTAACAACAGATGCGGTTCAGATCATGGGTGGGTATGGATATACAAAAGAGTATCCTATGGAAAGAAGAATGAGGGATGCGAAGTCCGTGCAGATATACGACGGAACCAATCAGATACAGAGGGTGGTTATTTCCAGAAATTTATTGAAATGAGCCATAATATGAGGGAGCAGTTATTCACCATCAGAATGACCTGAAAGAGTTTTTATCTTCCTTGAAATCGCCGATGGCTGAATGCTGATCATTTGTAATGAAGTGAGGTGACGGATGGAATCCGGAAGAAAAATAAGGGTCGTCATGGCGAAAGTCAGTTTGGACGGTCATGATCGGGGAATAAAGGTGATCACCAGGGCCTTGAGAGATGCGGGTATGGAGGTCATCTATATGGGAGCCTTCCAAACCCCGGAAAAAGTAGTGAGAACTGCAATTGAAGAGGATGCGGACGTTATTGGGCTGAGCTTTCTTTCCGGAGAGCAGCTTTCCCATACCCCAAAGGTATTAGACTTGCTGAAAGAGAAAGGTATAAAAGATATCCTGGTGATCGTCGGTGGTGTGTTTCCCAGACAGGACATACCGAAGCTCAAGGAAATGGGGGTTGACGAGATTTTTATGTCAGGTCACTCAATGGAAGAGATAGCAGCCTACATCCGCGATAATGTGAGAAAGAGGTAGAAGTATCTCATCATTGAGGGTACAGGTACTTGTCTTCATGGACATAAGAGCATAAAAATGATAAGCTGTTCTGACTTCTCAATCCTTGAATCAGCTTCATACCGATGACTGACTTTCAGTCGTAAAGATAACCCAATGACTTTCAGCCTGTTGTAATTAAATATCCAGTACCTCGCTTATTTTTTTCGACAATTCTTTAGCATTGAAAGGTTTCTGTATAAAAGCATTACAGCCTCGATTGAGTATTTCACCGGCTTGGCCATCAATACTGTACCCACTCGATAGGAGAACTTTAACATCAGGGTTTATCTTTTTCAGCGTATCAAAGGTCTCTCCACCACCCATGTCCGGCATGATCATATCCAAAATAACAATTGAGATTTCATCTTTGTTTGACGAATAGATATCAATGGCTTCTTTCCCGCTGCCTGCCGTAAGTACCCGGCAGCCAAGGCTCTCAAGCATATTTGATCCGACATCAATGATCATCTCTTCATCATCCACGAGAAGTACCGTTTCTGTACACCCCAGTATTTTCTCGCTTACCTTCTTCTCTTTATCAACCTCTTTTTCACAAGCCGGAAGATATATATTAAACGTAGAACCTTCGCCCTTCTTGCTGTATACATTAATCGTCCCCCCATGATTCTTGATGATTCCATAAGCTGATGCGAGACCAAGACCCGTGCCTCTGGCCATCTCTTTTGTGGTAAAGAACGGCTCGAATATCCTTTGTTGAGTCGCTTCATCCATTCCCATGCCTGTATCTGTTATGGATATTTTCACGTATTTACAGGGATTATTGTAAAGCTGATTGTTATCTGTCTCTTTAAGGGTGATATTTTCCGTTCCAATATAAAGGTTTCCGCCTCCTGGCATGGCCTGCCAGGCATTGATATAGAGGTTTAATAAAACCTGACGGATCTGCCCCCGGTCCACTTCTGCGGTCCAGAGGCGCTTCTCATATTTCTCATGAATGGTGATCTCTTTTTTGGTACGGGCGAACATAAGATTGTGATTGATAATGAGTTCATTCAGATCAGTGGGTTTGACCTCATATTTCCCCCCTCTGGCAAAACCCAGCAATTGAGCAGTTAAATCAGAACCGTTTTTCACGATCTGCTCAATGTTCTTTATTTTCCTTTCAGCCCTTTCGTAAGCCGGATTCTCCGGATCAATATTAAGGAGCAATAGGGACGCATTTCCCTGTATGCCCATGAGCAGGTTATTGAAATCATGAGCAATTCCTCCAGCTAATGTCCCAATGGCTTCCATCTTTCGGGCCTGCTGCACCTGGGTTTCCAGTTTTCTCAGTTCTGTTATGTCTCTCAGAAAATTAAGAGTGGCCGGACGACCATCCCATTGTATGAAAACCGAATTGAGTTGAGTCCACAGTTCCTCTCCCTTTTTGTTGATGATTCTAAAAGAATATATTGAGGGAAGTTCTGCTCCTGATAACCGCCTTTGATGTCTTTCAAGAACCATTTCTCTGTCTTTGGGGTGGATTATATCAACAAAATGGGTATTTTCCAATTCTAATTTCGTATATCCAACCAAATATTCACTTTTTGGGTTTGGAAATTTTATGAGTCCGTCCTGAGCAATAAATATTGCCTCATTGGCATTTTCTACCAGAAGCCGGTACTGCTCTTCTGATTTTCGAAGGGCTTCCTCAATTTTTCGGCGTTCAGTGATGTCCTCACCTGAACTGAGAGTTCCAATAATTCCACCGGCTGGATTTCGAAGAATGATGTTATGCCAAGCAATGATTCGTTCCTTTCCGTCTTTTCTCAGAATCGGGTTTTCGTAAAATTCAGCAGGATCAATTTCGCCACGCATTAATTGGCGGAAGACACGAAAGATTTCGTCCTGTAACCTTTCCGGCAGACATGTATTGAACCAGTTTTTACCGAGAAGTTCTTCCTGTTTGTAACCAAGAATCTCCAAGCCCCTTTTATTCATTAATGTTATGTGACCTTCATTATCTAAAGCTAAAAGTACGACACCGGCAATATCAAGATATTGCCGGGCCTTTTGTTCACTCTCCCTGAGCGACTCTTCTGCTTGCTTCATATCAATGATATCTTGCAGTGTGGCAACCATACCAATGGGTTTCCCCATTTCATCCCGAATTACTGAATTATGCATCACAGTCGGGAAAACAGCGCCATCGTGTTTCACATGCCAAATTTCTCCTTTAAAATGTCCTGTTGCTTTGAGTTGCCGATTGGCAGCTTCCACACGCTGTATCTGTTTGTCGGTATGGAAGACGGACAGGTTTTTACCGATAACCTGATCAGGTGAATATCCATGCATCTTTGCGAAGGCTTCATTTACGTATTCTAAATTGCCGTCCAGGTCAGATACGGCAATACCTTCACTGCTTTGATCTATGGCTAATGACAGAAGCTTCATTTGCTTTTTTAATTGCCCTTGGTCAATGGCTTTCTTATCCAAGACCTCACCTTTCTGTATTGATTCTCTCATAGCTTTTTGAGTTGGTGCTCATCCATAAAGAGCTATTTTTTGCAATCTTTTCGTCAGAGTCAGATTTTAGCAAATGACCCTGGCGCATAGCTTCAGGGTTATACATGAAAGAAACTTGCTTTGAGCTTCGAGTTTCTTAGAAGTCTTTTGAATACCTTATGTACTCCTGAGGTTGAAATCTTCATCTTCCCTGATCTAGGTAAAATAGTGTATTTCCCGATGAACAATGCTGAAATGATGAAAGGAAAACTACAAACAGTTTATCTTCATGATTCCGCTCCCACGAGAACATTCTGTATGTCCTCATTGTAATCTCAGTTACAATATGGATGGTGGAGAAATGTGTTGTGAGAACAGTTTTAACAAGGATGGTTTTCCTAACCTAACGAAGGTCTTCTGAACGGCTATTCTTTGTAAATCGTTGGAAATGTATGGTTTAAAATCTCATATGGCTATTTTAACTCATACTACAAATTAGTCAAGGCTATTTTGCATTATAGTTTTTTTTGCTGTTCAAAACTCCTTTGCCGGAGTAATTCCAATGGTAAACCAGAATATCTATTGACACATCTCAGTGTCTGATTGTCGATTCCTCTGTTTCGAGTCTTCCTTTGGAAATAGATGGAGATGTTGATCTTCATGAATATTTGTCCATAAAAAATACTTGCTTCTCACAACCTTCTGATCTATTATAGCGGAGTTTCTTAGATCCGCCTGCGTGATACACACACCTTACATTCGATTCAAACATCAACTCATATCTTAATGAAAGGAGGGTACAATGTCCAATATTCATTTCAGAAAATCGTTGGTCATGGTAGTATCATTGATGTTTCTATTCATAATAATAACAGGTTACAGCTTTGCTGAAAAGCAATCCACTATAAAAGTGGGTTTATTGGGAGCCATGTCGGGCAGGTATGCGGTCTATGGGAGCGCATTACATGGAGCAGAACTCGTTTTTCATGAGATCAATGAAGCCGGCGGAATCCAGAGTATGGGGGGTGCCAAGATCAAGTGGGTTTACGCTGATACTGCCAGTTCTCCCAACAAAGTTTTAAGTGAGTTGGAACGTCTGGCGGATGTGGAAAAAGTAGATGCCATTATCTTCTCTTCACCCACCTCGGAAGTCATGGCAGGCGCTTCTCTTTATGATCAGTTACAAATACCTGTTATCAGCACCATTGCCACATCTGAACCATTATTCAAACACAACCTGCAGTACTGGCGTATGATCAGCATACCGTCCAGTGAATACGGAGCCACAGTGATAGAGTGGCTCAAGTCATTCTCCGATGAATTTGGAGTAAAAATGAAAAGAATAGCATTGGCAACTGCTGAGACTCCCTGGCTTCTGAGTTATCTCAAACATGAAAAAGAGACGATGAAAAAACTTGGTTTGGACAGGAACATCGTGCTCGACATAAAGTATAATGCCAAGAGCGAAATGGAGGCTATGACCTCTATTCTATTGAAAGTAAAGGCCAGTAATCCTGATGTCTTTATCATCAATGAGTCCAATTCCACCTTCCCTCATTACTGGAGAGCCGCCCATAATATCGGTTTCAGCCCCCCGGTTACCTTCTATAACCTCACCACCATTGCTTATCCAAAGGCATGGGCTGTTTTGGGAAACGATCTCATGATGGAGCATGTGGTATCCAAACCGGTTTTCTTCGGTAAAGTTGCTCACAAAGATGCACCTCATAAGGGCTATCAAAAAATCAAGGAGAAGTTAGTTCCCTGGGTCGAGAAAAAAGGCCTGAAAATGACCGACTATTATTATTTAAACGCACAAGCAGCCCAGGTCTTCGCCAGGGTGTGGAAGATGAAAGGAACAAAAGATCGAAAGATAACAAACAATACTCTCAGGACATTAGAGATACCATTTAATGACCCTGATATTGTTCTTCCTTTATTCAAACCGGTTCTTACATGGCTCCCCAATGGAAGGATAAAACACGCTAAACTGCCATGTGCCCAATGGCAGGGTACTTTGGAAGATCACAATGTGGAATTGATCTTTCCTAATGAGTTACGCACTGATAAGCCGATACTCTCTCGGTAATTCCAACTGAATAAATTTCTTTTCTTTTTAACGACAAATTTATCATAATTGTCGTATAAATTCATAGTATCTTCCGGTATTCTTACCCATTTAAAGGGTTGATTGTTACTGTGCATTCCCTCTCCTCCTCAATGGTGGAGAGGGAATATGGTTTTTTCATATTTATATGTAACGAGGGAACATGTCTTCACTTGATCTCTGGTGTCAGTCGATTTTGATGGGATTAGCCATAGGCGGAATCTATGCACTGGTAGCCAGCGGACTCACACTGGCCTATGCAGTGACACGACAGTTACACCTCACTCATGGCGATTTTTTGGCCATAGCTTTATATATCTGTTATATATTGTCCAGTTCTCTGT
>JAXHSZ010000299.1:0-2906 GCA_034190725.1 Thermodesulfobacteriota bacterium | reverse complement strand
TGTTGCCCCTGCTTGGGTGCCAGCGCAGAGAAGTCATAATTATTTCTCTTTAAAAGGCCATGCCACCGCTCAATGGTCTTGAGAGATACATACCCCACTGCATTATATACTTCTCCAAGCACCAAACCTGAGTTGTACCCGGCCACAAACTCATCCACCACTTTGCCGATACTGATGGCCTTCTTATTTCCGGTCATACCGGTCTTTCTCTTTTTCGTCGCATCCTTGATCTTCGCAAACTCACAAACCAGGTCATACCTGGCACATGCGATCTTATTCTGCCAATCCGCAAGACCGGGGATAATGACCTGTGTGCATGCCGGAACAGGCGTCCCCGCCTCATCGGAGACGGGGACAGGTGGAGGGGGTGTTGGTGGGACAGTAAGGGAGGTATGGTATTTTGCCTGGGCCGAATCGGACAAACAAGAAAGAGCAATCTCAGTGATCAACCCATTTTTTCCACCGCCGTTGGGGGAAGGTACCTGTCTCGTTTTTTTGTAGTAACCAGAATTGAGTCTTCTCCAGATTGTGCTTTCTGTAACATTTTCGATGCAACCCACCTCTTTTTGGCCTAACCAGACCTCACTCATGCTATAACTCCTTGACAATACAGTATAAACTTAAGTTTAATATGCTCAGAATTGCCATAAATTGATGCAATCCACCCTGCAATCCACCTAACGCTTGGGTGGATTGCATCAATTCATGTCCCAAAATGTCCCATTTCATCCTTCCCTGACACCTGAAACCCGAAACCTGCACCCTGTCCCCTGACAACTGCACCCTCTAAAATTCTTCACAAACCTTACAATCCGGAAACCACACCTCCGGCATCTCCAACTTAATCATCCTGCAAAACTCTAGACTTATGGGCTTCCCCATCTTCGGACAATTCACATACTCTTGACCCTCTGCACCCTGCACCCTGACAACTGCACCCTTTTCTTCCATCTCAAGCACCCATTTTCTCTTCATATTCTCGAATCTTTCTCAGGGCTGCTTCTCTTGAGAAATGTGTCCTCTCAACTCCCAAAGTTGAATTCCCCAAACCTTTATAGGTAAAACATACAACTTCTCTTGTAAGTCCTTTTATTACCCCATTATATGTCATTCCAAGCTCTTCAATTACAGACTTCATCTCTTGTTCAGAAACTTGCATTACCCACTCCTTTCCATTAACTATTAACCATTAACTCTTAACCAATAACCATTCACCATTAACAAAAAAACCGGAATATAACGGCCATCAAAACCATGAACCCAAACCATGTCATAAAAAATATCCTGTACGCCATGATCACACCTCCTCTAATGCTTCTATTTGAGTCTCTCTCTTTTTAATTTCCTTATTGATTTTACTTCTCTGCTCTTTCAGCTTCTGTACATCTGCCCGCAATGCTTCCTTCCCCGGAAGACAAAATACCCTTGCCTTTCTTGCCAAAAACTGAATGATCTCCCAGTCCCCGATTGCCTCGCAAAACGCAGGTAAAAAAATAGCCGGAAAACGGTGAAGCTCTTTGCTTTCCGCAGTCCAGCTATCAAGCATGGCTTTCGTGATCTCATACCCTGCAAGCTCACTCATCCTGGCTGCCACATGATACCGAGAATACTGGCATCTCTTCAGACAGGATGAAACCAGCTCACGGAATTCCATGTCTATATTCAGCCCACCGGCCCTGGGCGACCCATTCTCCTGCTGGTCCTTTACCACCATATCAAAGAGGCTGAGCTGCCTGCTGTCGTGCTTGTCTATTCTTTTCCGTGACTTAGACATTGACAAAACCCAAAAAAAATGAGTATGATGCCCCTAACAGCCAGGAACCGAAAACAACGCCCCGCCCCAGGCGAATGATTCCGGCCCTTTTTGGGCTGTTAGGGGTTTTTGTGTTAACCTCATAACGGAGATTTTTTATGGATAAAAGAGAACTTATCCTTACTGTCGCCAAGGACATCATGATTGCCTATAAAGTTATGCCCAAGAGTAGAAACCAGTTAAAGCCCGAAAATGCCATTAGTGAATTAGGTGATCTCCTGTCTGTCATGGCAAAACAGGTGGAACAGATATATAATGAAATCAAGGATTAATTGCATTGCTGTATTTCATTAGAAACCTGGCTATATAAATGATTGCCATAACCTTTTGGTAAGCACTGTCAGCGCCGCCGATATGCATGAAGCCTGTAAGGCTTTCGTATATTTCTTTCGCATGGTCGATTGCTTCTTCGGGGGTCATATTTTAATCTCCTGATTTATCTTAGAATTCGCCTTACTGATGAAGCACATTCTGAAATACTGTTTAAAACGAGCTGTTTCATCATCTCTTTGCCTCTGGGGCCGGCAAAGTATTCCTTGATCATGCTCTCAAAAATATCCTGTGCCTTTGTTCTGGTTGCCGCTGCCTGAATCACTCTTTTAACGGCCTTTTGTCCGTCAGAGCTACTCAGATATGCATCCAGCTTTTCCGGGTCTGTTGTGTTGATTATTGTAGTTTCCATATTTTCTCCTTTACACCGCCTGATTCTGAGGCGGAAAAAGTTTAGGCTGTAGCGACTTTAGGACTTCCTTGAGTTCCCTGATGCAGTTCACGTATATTATTGCGTCATGTTCCATTGCTCTTGTCGCACTAATCATAGATTTGTCTTTTGGGGCATCCCACATGAGACGCCTTCCGTGGTGTTGCCATTTACAAATCAGCTCATCAAAAAGGTGTTGATACGATTCTTCAGGATTACAGCTTTCTTTTTCCATGAGTTCTCCTTCACGCCGCCTGACTCTGAGGAGGAAAAAGCTCATCAACCGGAACATCAAGCTCTTTGGCGATGAGCTCCTGGGTGGGCCTGGGTTTTTCGTGGCCATGTATTACGCGCACGACCCAACACCTTGTTTTATTAACCCGTTTTGCAAGA